>DATLMQ010000270.1:0-6348 GCA_035537215.1 Acidobacteriaceae bacterium | reverse complement strand
GGCACTCCCTGTGCAACAGGCACATCACCGGATGCGGCTCACCCGCGGCCCGCAGGAAGCTCAGCCGTCCCCCCGCACCCTCCCTCGCCAGCACCGCCTCCGCCCATCGCCGCAGCAGATCCTCCGGCACCAGCGGCACATCCACCGGCGTAAACATCGCCCAGGCCCCTGCACTTGCCCTTAGCCCTGCCTCCAGCCCGGCCGCCGGACCCGCGCCGGCACGCTCCCCTCGCACCACCGGCCCAAACCCCGCCAGGTCCTCGCGTTCTCCCACAATCGAAACCGCCGCACAGAAGCTCCTCAGCCTCTCCACAGCGATCTCCACCATCGGCCGTCCCTTGAACCGCAGCAGCGCCTTGTCGCGCCCCATCCGCGAGCTCCGCCCCCCCGCCAGCACAAACCCATGCACCGGCAGCACACTCGGCGGCGCAGATCCCGTCCCGGAGCTCACGCCGCCGATCCCGCCCCCACCTTCTCGAAGAACCTGATGATCGACTCGATCCCCCGATGGAAGTTCGCCAGGTGAAACTTCTCGTTCGGCGCATGCAAATTGTCGTCCGGCAGGCCGAAGCCCATCATCACCGTCGGAATCCCCAGCTCCCGCACAAAGTCCCCCACAATCGGAATCGACCCTCCCCCGCGCACAAACACCGTCTCCTTGCCGAAAACCTCCCCCATCGCGCTCTGCGCCGCCCGGATGTACGCGTTGTCGGTCGAAACCACGATCGGCTCGCCCGAGTGGATCATCCGCACCTCCACCGTCACGCCCTTCGGACAGATCTCCTCCACGAACTCCTTGTACATCGCGAAGATCTCCTCCGGCCGCATCCCCGGCACCAGCCGGAAGCTGATCTTCGCCGTCGCCTTGGCCGGAATCACCGTCTTCGCGCCCGCCCCGATAAACCCCCCGGGCATCCCGTGCACATCCATCGTCGGCCGGGCCCACGTCCGCTCCAGCACCGAAAACATCTCCTCCCCGGTCAGCTCCGTCGACCCCACCTCGTTCCGCCGGTACTCCTCTTCGTCGAACGGCAGCGACCTCCACGCCTCCAGCTCCGCCTTGGTCGGCTCCTCGATCCCGTCATAGAACCCCGGAATCGCAATCCGCCCATCCTCGCGCTTCAACCGGGCGATCATCTGCGCCAGCGCCACAAACGGATTCGGCGCCGCCCCTCCATACATCCCCGAGTGCAGATCCGTCGCCGCTCCCCGCACCTCCATCTCCGTGTAGATCATGCCCCGCAGCCCCACGCACAGGGTCGGCAGCTCCGGCGCAAACATCTCCGTATCGCTCACCAGCGCGGCATCGGCCTTTAGCTGGTCCCCATGCTCCCGCACAAACGCCGCGATCCCCTCGCCCCCAACCTCCTCCTCCCCCTCCACAATCACCCGCACATTTACCGGCAGCCTGCCCTCGCTCTTCATCAGCGACTCCAGCGCCTTCACATGCATCCACATCTGCCCCTTGTCATCCACCGCTCCGCGCGCATAGAGGTTGCCGTCGCGCTCCTCCGGCGCAAACGGCGGCGACTTCCACTCGTCCAGCGGCTCCGCGGGCTGCACATCGTAGTGCCCGTAGCACAGCACCGTGGGCTTCCCCACTCCCGCACCCATCCACTCCGCATACACCAGCGGATGTCCGGTCCGCGTCGCCGTCGAGGTCTCGATCAGCCGCACATTCTCCATCCCCGCCGCACGCAGACCGTCAGCCACAAACTCCGCCGCCCGCCGCACATCGCCCGCATGCTCCGGTGCCGTCGAGACCGACGGGATCCGCAGCAGCTCCTTCAGCTCATCCACAAATCGCCCGCCATTTGCTTGCGCATACGCAACTGCTTCTCTCATCGCCATGCAACCATCTCCCACGGCAGTATCGCACCCTCGCTCCACCCCGCAGACCCGCGATTTCTCTGCGAAATCCGGGCAATCCACACGTCCTCGTGCAACGCTCCGGCATCCCACATCACGAACGTAGAAAGCGGTCGCCGAGCGGCTACACGGCCCTCCCACCGCACCCTCCCCCACCGGCGAGTCCCTCGCCCTCCAACACCCTGAACGAGGCGTTCCTTATGGATCAGACCCAGACAGCAAACCAGACCTCTGGCCAGTCCCAGGCCGGTACCATCGCCGGTTACTTTGAAAATCACACCGAGGCCGAGCGCGCCGTCGATGCCCTTCGCGATGCCGGCTTCACCTCCGCCCACGTGGGCGTCGCTCATCGTGGCGGAAGCTACGGCAGCGAGACATCCTCCGGCAGCACCGCCGGTGCGGTCGGTGAAAAGGCCGAAGGCGCCTGGGAGAAGTTCAAGAACTTCTTTACCGGCGGCCCCGAAGCCTATGCCGAAGAGAACACCCGCGGCGACCTCGGCACCCGCGAAGTCACCAGCTACGACAACGACGGCGACCGCGACGACTTCCACCAGAACCTCCAGGGCCTCTCCGTTCCGGAAGACCGCTCGCGCTACCTCAGCCACCGTTTCCAGAACAACGACAACGGTGTCGTCGTAACCGTCAACGCCGGTCCACGCAGCGGCGAAGCTGAAGAGATCCTCACCCGCTACGGCGCCGACCTCGGTCACAACGCCGCCAGCTACGACTACACGTCGCAGCCCACGGCCACCGGCCAGACCGGCCGCGTCGAGGACTCCCAGAACATCCAGCTCCTCGGCGAAATGCTGCGCGTCCACAAGGAGCGCATCAACCGCGGCGAGGTCCGCCTCCGCAAGGAGGTCATCACCGAAACCCAGACCGTGCAGGTCCCCGTCACCCGTGAGGAGCTCGTCATCGAGCGTCACGCCGTGGAGGGCAACACCCCCGCCCAGGGCACCATCGGTCAGAACGAGGAGATCCGCATCCCCCTCTCCGAGGAGACTGCCTCGCTCGACAAGTCCACCTTTGTCCGCGAAGAAGTCGCCGTCGGCAAGCGCCCCGTCGAAAACGTCCGCGACCTCTCCGGCGAAGTCCGCCGCGAAGAGCTCGTGGTCGACGACCAGACCGAGCGCAAAGCCGTCAACCGCTAGCCTCCCATCACCTCCACCAGTCCAGCAAGGGCGCCGCAACCTCGGGCGCCCTTCCTGCTTGCTCCTCGAACCCGCCAACAAACTACGTCCGGAACCTGCGCCGAAACATCTATCTTCCGGGAACTGTTCTGCGCAACGCGCAAGTTCGCCCTGAGGTTGACCCCGCAGCATGCACAAGCTCGCCCCCGCCCCGCTCCGCTTCGCCGCCGTTCTTCTCCTCACACTGGCCCCCTTGCCCTCCGCCCTGCGCGCCCAATCCCTCGTCGGCAGCGCCCCCGCGCTTGCAGCCGTGACCCCTGGCGATCCGACTCCGCTCCCGGATGATCCCTTGCCCGCAGATCCTTCGGCCCCCCAGACCTCCGCTCCCTCCGCGGTGCACACCGAGCCCCAGACCCGCCGTATCCTCGGCATCATCCCCAACTTCCGCGCCGTCTCCGCCGACCAGAAGCTCCCGCCCCAGACCGTGCACGACAAGCTCGTCACCGCCGCGCAGGACTCCTTCGACTACTCCTCCATCTTTCTCCCCTCCGTCGTCGCCCTCTATAACTACAAGCGCGACGCCACCCCCGAGTTCGGCAAAGGCGGCGTCGGCTACGGCCGCTACCTCTGGCACTCCGCCGCCGACCAGACCGTCGAAAACCTCATGGTCGAGTTCGCCGTCCCCTCCCTCGCCCGCGAAGACACCCGCTACTACACCCTCGGCCGCGGCGGCTTCCTCAAACGCGCCGGCTACTCCCTCAGCCGCGTCGCCGTCACCCGCTCCGACCGCGACACCCGCGTCGTCAACCTCGGCGAGATCGTCGGCGCCGGCGCCGCCGCCGGCATCTCCAACCTCTACTACCCGCGCCGCCAACGAGGCCTCGGCAACACCGCCGACCAGTGGGGTCTCAACGTCGGCATCGACGCCGCCACCTTCGCCTTCAAGGAGTTCTGGCCCGACATCAACCACGCCCTCTTCCACAGCGGCAGCTCCCGATCCTCCGCGCAGTAAGGGCAGCGTCCCTCCGCGCAGTAAGGGGAGCGCCCGCTTCAGCCGGACCTCGCAAAATTCCGCTCCTCCCCGGTTCCTCTTCGCTCGTCCGCAGGCGTAAACTTCCCGCGCCCCACGAGGAGCCAAAACGATGCCCACCTCCCAGCTGGACGGCACGATGCTCGACAAGCAGGCCGAGTTCGATCTCCCCCGCGAGATCGCCGAAGCTCAACAGAAGAAGCCCTGGGCCGCCGGCCACTACGCCAAAACCCTCTTCAAAAAGCACGACCTCCGCATCCTCCTCATCACCATGGAGGACGCCGCTCACATGAAGGAGCACCACGCCGACGGCACCCTCTCCGTCCAGGTCCTCCGCGGCCGGCTCCGCCTCAACGTGGCCGGCAAGCCCCACGAGCTCGCCGAGGGCAGCCTCTTCACCCTCGCCGGCTCCATCCGCCACGACATCCAGTCCGTCGGCGACTCCGCCTTTCTGCTCACCCTCTCCTGGCCCCGCCCCGAAGAGCTGGCCGCCATGAAGCATCGCGGCTACGGCACATAGGCCCGCAGCCCCGCCACGCACGGCCACCATGAAGCACCCCAGTCCCCGCCCGCACGCCACCCCGCACCTTCGGAACCCCGGGCGGTTACCTCCGGCGAATCCCCACGCCCACCCGCTCGTCTAAACTAAGGAAGCATCTCCGCTTCCAGCCCTTTTCCGTGCCCCTAGCGCTCTTCCCCATCGCCGCGCTCATCTTTCTGCTCTCGGGCAGCGGCGCCCCCGTGCACGCCGTCCTTGGCCAGCAAGCCACCGGCACGGCTGTTCGCGAGCTCCTCGGCATCCGCCCCGCGCCCTCCGGCGCCGCGGCCAACTCCATCTCCGCCCTTCGCGCCCGGCGCCTGCTCACTCAGCGCCACCGTGCCCTGCTCTCGGTCGGCCCACCCGTCCCCGGCGCGTTCGGCGAACTCCCCGCCTCCACGCCCCCCGCGCTCCGCCCCTCCCCGCGGAAGCGCTTCCGCACCCGCTTCGGCTTCCCGGACGGCGCCTACCGCGCCACCGCCCCGCCCGCAAAAATCCTCGCCGCCAGCTTCACTGCGTAGCCCTGCGCCCCGGCGCATACTCCAGTAAACTGTTCAGTGGGCCTCTCTGCCCCGCCTACGCGAAGGATCTCCCTTGCTCAACAACGTACTCGCCAAAGTCTTCGGCACCTCCAACGACCGCGCCGTCAAGCGCCTTCTCCCCACGCTCGCCCAGATCAACAGCCACGAAGAGGCCCTCAAAGCCCTCTCCGACGACGAGCTCGCCGCCAAGACCACCGAATTCCGCACCCGCATTGCCAACGCTCTCGCCGGTCTCACCGACCCCGAGCAGATCGCCGCCACCGAAAAAGCCGCGCTCGACGACCTCCTCCCCGAGGCCTTCGCCGTCGTCCGCGAAGCCGGCCGCCGCGTCGTCGGCATGCGCCACTTCGACGTCCAGATGATCGGCGGCATGGTCCTCCACTCCGGCAGAATCTCCGAGATGAAGACCGGCGAAGGCAAAACCCTCGTCGCCACCCTTCCCTGCTACCTCAACGCCCTCGCCGGCCACGGCGTCCACGTCGTCACCGTCAACGACTACCTCGCCAAGCGCGACGCCGAGTGGATGGGCAAGATCTACGGCTTCCTCGGCCTCTCCGTCGGCGTCATCGTCCACGACCTCTCCGACGAGCAGCGCCGCGAAGCCTACGCCGCCGACATCACCTACGGCACCAACAACGAGTTCGGCTTCGACTACCTTCGCGACAACATGAAGTTCGAAGTCTCCGACACCGTGCAGCGTAGCCACTATTACTGCATCGTCGACGAAGTCGACTCCATCCTCATCGACGAGGCCCGCACCCCGCTCATCATCTCCGGCCCCACCGATAAAACGACCGACAAGTACGCCATCGCCAACACCATCATCCCCCAGCTCCAGCAGGGCGAGATGATCGAGAACTTCGAAAACCAGTCCAAGACCTGGTCCGGCGATTTCGTCGTCGACGAAAAAGCCCGCGCCATCACCGTCACCGACGAAGGCTGGGAGAAGGTCGAAAACCTCCTCGGCATCGGCAACATCGCCGACCCCGAGAACTGGGACATGAAGCACCACATCGAAGTCGCCATCAAGGCTCACACCCTCTACAAGCGCGACGTCGAGTACGTAGTCAAGGACGGCGAAGTCATCATCGTCGACGAGTTCACCGGCCGCCTCATGCCCGGCCGCCGCTGGTCCGACGGCCTCCACCAGGCTGTCGAAGCCAAGGAAGGCGTGCAGATCCGCAAGGAAGACCAGACCCTCGCCACCATCACCTTCCAGAACTACTTCCGCCTCTACAA
>DATLMQ010000269.1:0-3080 GCA_035537215.1 Acidobacteriaceae bacterium | reverse complement strand
GCAGCACCGTCAGCGCCAGCCGAAACACATTGTCCTCCGGTGCCAGGTCCGGCAGCGCCTCATCCAGCACCTCCACCACCAGCTGCATCCCCGCCACCCGCAGCAGCTCCACCGGCGCACTCAGCGGCGACCACAGGATCTCGAAGCTATCCAGCCGCACCAGGTCCTCCCGCGGCCGCTCCGTGTAGTGCGCCCGCACATACGTCGCCGGCTCCAGCGCCCCGCCAAACCTCCTCCGGCTCTTCATCGCATGCCGCGCCACCCCCTTCACCTTTCCCTGCTCCCGCGTAAACAGGCTCACCAGCAGGTCCGCCTCGTGGAACGGCCACGTCCGCAGAACCAGCGCCTCCCCGTGGTGCGGCATCCTCTTTCCCTCAGCCACCCGCGCCCTCCTCCCTCGCTGTCAAGCGCTCCCCACCCTATCTCTCTGGTTCGGCAGGGGGATCCCTTTGCACACCGGCACGTGCCGGCCTTCTACAATAGAAGCAGGGCCAAATCGCAGCATCCTCCCCGGAGCGGTGCTTCCCGTCCCCATCCCGGCCCCATTCAAGCCAGCTAAGTCATTTCTTTCCAATACTTTGTGTGTAAGTCCTTCCGTTGCAATACTTTGCACTTTAAGCACAGCCCAAGTCCTTTGTTCCCAAGACTTTGCACACTTTACGGGGGGGGGTAGGGGGTACCCCCCTCCCGCGCAAAGCAAAACGCGCGGCCGCAGCCGCGCGTTTCGGAAATCCCTGAAAAGCCCCGGGCAGCCTACCGTCCGTAGTGCCCCGCGTTCTTGTCCTTGAAGTTCTCCCACTTGTCCGGAAGGTCGTCCCCGGCATAGATCGCCGAAACCGGGCAAACCGGAACGCACGCGCCGCAGTCGATGCACTCTACCGGATCGATAAAGAGCTGTTCCGTATCGGCGTGGCCCGTCTCATCCTTCTTCGGGTGAATGCAGTCCACGGGACACGCGTCCACGCACGCCGTGTCCTTGGTGCCGATGCAGGGTTCCGCGATTACGTATGCCATAGTTTCCTCAATCTCCTCCGGTGCAAGCGCTGCCAGATCTGGGTTGGTCTTGTCGCTCCGATTCTAGCAAGAACACAGCACCCCCGAAACGCCCTCCGGCTTCCGATCCCTCCCGGCCTGCGGATAAAGTAGGTGCTTATGTCCGCCAGCGCCGCCCCCGCGTCCTCCGCCAGCGTCCTCGACCTCTTCCGCCTCGACGGCAAAGTCGCTCTCGTTACCGGAGCCGCCACCGGCCTCGGCGCCGCCATGGCCCTCGCCCTCTCCCAGGCCGGTGCCCGCGTCGCCGTGCACGGCAACCGCCGCCCCGCCACCGAAACCGCCCACACCATCGGCGGCAGCGCCGCCGCCTTCGAGGCCGACCTCGCCGACCCCGCCGCCCCCGAGCGCCTCTTCGCCGAGGTCAAGCAGCACTTCGGCCACGTCGACATCCTCCTCAACAACGCCGGCATGATCCTCCGCAACAACGCCGAAGACACCCTCCTCGACGACTGGCAGCGCACCCTCCAGGTCAACCTCACCAGCGTCTTCGCCCTCTCCCAGCTCTTCGCCCGCGACCTCATCGCCCGCGGCGCCGGCGGCAAGATCGTCAACATCGCCTCCCTGCTCAGCTTCCAGGGAGGCATCCGCGTCCCCGCCTACGCCGCCTCCAAAGGCGGCCTCGCCCAGCTCACCAAAGCCCTCGCCAACGAGTGGGCCCCCCGCATGCAGGTCAACGCCATCGCCCCCGGCTACATCAACACCTCCAACACCGAGCCCCTCCAGGCCGATCCCGTCCGCAGCCGCCAGATCCTCGAGCGCATCCCCGCCGCCCGCTGGGGCCAGCCCCAGGACCTCACCGGCGCCGCCCTTCTCCTCTCCTCCCCTGCCAGCGACTACATCACCGGCACCGTCCTCACCGTCGACGGCGGCTGGATGGCCCGCTAGCAACGCACGTTCCCCGCACCCCGCCCCCCCTGTAACCCTGTACGCCCTTAGGACATAGCCCTTACACCAACGGGCCATTCGCTCCCCGTACCCCCCACACCATACTTGTCCCTGCGGTGCCCCCACACCGCCGAGGAACGACTCCATGGCTCGCCAGGACGACAACCTGCAGGACCTTCTCCTTCACCTCCCCACCGGCCTCCGTGACCGCGCCGAGGAGATGGCCCTCCGCGAGTCTGTCTCCCTCAACCTGTTCGTCGCCACCGCCCTCGCCGAGAAGCTCCAGCGCATGCAGCTGCGCAACTGCCTCGGTGTATCGGAACGCGAGGAACTGTCACACACCTCCCAGGGCGACGACCCAGTGCTGGTCCACTAGCGCACCCGTCACCAAAACTCGGGTGTCGATCTCCTATCTCAACCGTACTTAAACTCCGGCTTGCTCTGTCCAACCTCGATGATGTAGCCGTCAGGATCGCGGATATAGCAGCGCGTTTCACCGTACGGACTTACCTCGCCTTCGATGTCATCCGGATACCGCAAGAGTACCGGGGCCAATGTCTGATAGGTGCGCCTAACGTTGTTTGCTCATCTTCATCGCCGGGGGATCCCAGGTCGTGACCTGGACCACGAGAAGTCCATGGCGGGTTTCGAAAGCTTCTGATCCGCGGTAGGGTTCGGCCAGAAACGGAGCGTCCGCGCGCCAGATGACATTGACCGTGTCTCCGACAACAATGGTCTGCTCGGGAGTGAGTTTGAGGCCACACACTCCGCCGGCAGAGTGGGGCTGAAGAGCCTTGCTGAACATCTCACCGATCGCCTGACGCCCTTTCACGACAGCGCCGTCCTTGGACAGGAAGGCCATGTCATCGGCGTACTGCGCCATCAAGCGCTTCCAGTCGCATGCATTGAATGCGGCAAAATGCTCGCTGATGACCATCTGGGGCGTTGCCTGAGGTCTTTGTGGTGGCAGGGCCTGAGCGCCCGCAGACGACGCCGACGGGCCCACCGGCGGAGCCGCCGCCGCCCAACTGATATCCATTCGTTCGGCGGAGCCTTGAGGTCCGAAGTTCGCTGCGAGGTTGGGAAGGATCATCCCTTCTTTACTTCCATTGCCCTCGCGGTGCACATCTTGTGCGCCCGGT
>DATLMQ010000268.1:0-14603 GCA_035537215.1 Acidobacteriaceae bacterium | reverse complement strand
GGAGTGCCTCCCATGGCACTGCGCGCAGCCGATCACCTGCGTTCAGGTGCAGAACATATTCCCCACGCGCAGCCTGGATTCCCTTGTTCATGGCGTCATAGATGCCGCGGTCAGGCTCGGACATCCAGAAGTCGATCTCTTCCCCGTTCGATTGCAGAAACTCCAATGTTCCATCTTTGGAGCCGCCATCAATGACAATCAGTTCCAATCGTTCACTGCGGAAGGGGGCGACGCTTTCCACAATCTTCTGCAACTCGACACGGTCGCGAAAAACAACCGCGATAACAGAGACCAGGGGAGCAAACCCCTCTGGCTTGTGCTCCCCTGCTCGGCGATCCATTCTGATACTCATTTACTTCTACTCTAGCGCAACCTGCCAGCCCTTCTTCGCGGCATCAGGCGTGCACGCGAGCGGCACCGGGAAACTTGTCCCGGTAGACCGCCCGCACAGTTCCTCTCACCTGAGCTACTGCACCGTCACTGTCAGCACGTTGGAGTCCGCCGCACCAGGATTGGTCGCCACGAGCTTGCCAGAACCGGCTGCCCCAAGGTCACCCCCAGGAATGGCCACCGTTACATGGCTCGCATCAACCAGCGGCGTCGTGCGATAGCTTCCATTCCACGTCACCTCCACACCTGGAAGGAAATTGCTGCCAGTGAGGGTAAGCAGAGTGTTGCTCGTGCCGGCCGTGATGGTGCTGTAGGAAGTCAACGTCGCCGCGCCACTCGTACCCAGCTCCTGAGGAACCACAAATGGTCCTCGTAGCATGTACAGGTGGCCGGTCGTCATCACCACAGCAAGTCCATCCTGGCCCCAGCGTACGACATCGCTGATGGATGAAGAGTAATTGCTGCCTTCGATGGTCGGCATGTTCAGGAAAACAGATCCGCCCGAAGATAGGTCTTCACATCGTAGGAGACCATACCATCCGTGTTTCCATAATTGTTTGTCGACGTGTTGGCAGCGTAGAAGGCGCTACCCAGCGAGACATCCAGCGCCGGAAGCCTAATGGAATAGTATGGGGCAACACCACCGACCCAATTGCAGTGGAAGCACTGTTCGTGATGTTGTGGGACCTCCCGCTACCTGTGGTGGCGGTGTGCCCTGCAAGCCGGAAGCACTCCGATGGATTCGTGGTGGTGTAGCTACTCGCCAACCCGTCGAACTCACCTGGAAATCCGTCATGCCCGGAGTACGTGACGAGCAGATTGCTTGCATCAAGGAAGTTGAGGCACGACGAATAGTAGTAGTACGGTTGAACGTTCGAACGGGCCGTTAGCATCTTCGCGGTGACGTCGTAGTCGAAAATCGCCGTCTGTCCTGCATACCCAGACACCGCCACGACATTCTCCGTGCCCGGCTGAACAGCGGCAAACCCCGTCGCAGGTCCGTAGTAGCTCTGCGAAAAGAGAAGCAGCTGCGGTGACGGCAGTGCCAGTGGTCAGGTCGATTCGGCCAATGGAAAAGGAATTGTTCAGCGTATAGGGGCTCGACGAGGGAACAGTAAGAGGTGTGTATAAGGTTTTGCCCGTCGAGGACGGGTTGAGGTCCGTTGTTCTTCACGGTAGCCGTATAGGTGGACGTGCTTCCTGTCATCGTTTCCTCCCGAAGCTGTCACCGATACTAAAGATCGGAGGACACTGCGGATTGGTCCTTGATCACGTTCGATTGCGTCGCGAAGAGCGCATTTTTGGTGTGCAGGAGCAGCCCATTGCTTCGCCAGCGCGTCAGGCGATGAGGACTCAGGTAGAAGTAATTCGAATCGAATCTGTGATCCGCGTTGCGTCGACAGGCCGCGCTTTCATTTTTCGATGTAGAGAGAATACGCAGCAAATGGATGGGAGGCCGATCGGCTGGGGCCAGGTGTTCCTCATAATCGCGCGGCTCAAGGAACGTCGTCATGCGGTCGTGGCTCGGTGCCATCAGCTCGTTCGGTTCGCCCGTCAGCACCGCAAAGGTCTTCTCCCAATGGTTCGTCTTGAGATTCCGCCAGAGCTTCCAAACGCCGGCCATACCAAACGGCTGCTGGCCTGGAATCGTAAACTCATACTTCGGCTTCTTCTTGCCCTTTTCTGCTTCCTGCCATTCGTAGACCGCGTCACCGGGAAGAACGCAGCGTCCCGTCAAAAAATCGTCTTTCCAGAACTTGGAATGTTGGATATGCCAGAGCACACCCCCACAAATATTTAGATCTTTCCTTCCAATTAGTTAGGGCACCGAGCGCCCGTTCGTGGTGCAGCGAAGTTGACGATACTTCGTGTTTTTAGGCGAGATACGGCGAATGCCATCGATCGCCTCAATCCGAGTCCAAGTCGAGTCAGCACTCTCACAGAAGATTCAGTCTGCCCCGACACCGTGTGCGCGATCCGTGCGTCCCCTCGTTTCGACCGGGATCAGCGAACTCGACCGCCTTCTCCAAGGTGGTTTCCCCGTGGGTGCTGTCACGGAGCTTGTAGGCAGGGAGTGCTCTGGTAGAGGTGCTGCTTCCAAGGAAGACATGAAAGGCAGGTCATACACTTTCGAGATTCCGAAAGAGGTTCTAGAGCAGTACGTGGCGTTTCTGACAGAACCACCGACGTTCGCAGACCGGATACGGCGCTGGGCGATCAGCAACGTGCAAGATGTGGATCGCGCGGAGAAGTCCCTCGTCGAAAGCCTGACCCAGACTCCTCTCCTCGCGCGGATAGGCATTGCGGCAATCCGTGACGGCCAGTACGTAGCCAAAGCAGGGTCCGTCGAGGACGACCTCGATAGCAGACTGTCTGCCCAACTCCGAACGCTTATGGAACTTAATGCGCAGGTGTTTGTAGGGTCTTGGTATGAACTGCGGAAGGTCGGCGGCATTGATAGTTCCAGCGTTATCGATCTCCTCAAGGGATCGCCGGCGTTCGACCAAGTGGGCATCGATATGATCTCCGAGGGATTGGAGCGCTTTTTTGCGGACGATCATCTCGCCGCGACTCACATCCTAGTGCCCCAGGTGGAACGAGCGCTTCGGAAGCTTCTCGGCCTCCTGGGCCGACCTACCAACAAGAGCATCCGCGGCGAAAAGGGCACGATGCAGGAGCAGAATATGAACGACGCTCTCGCCGATCCGGCCATGAAAGAATTGCTCCCCCGCAATTGGCAGCGCCACCTGCAGATCGTGTTCGCGAGCAGGCTCGGATCCAATCTACGTAACCTCATTGCTCATGGCCTCCCGCCGCCGGATCAGTTCTCCGTGTACACGAGCCTCTTTGCCCTGCAGGGACTCCTTCTTCTCGCACACGTAGAGGCAACGGGTTCAGAAGAGCAATCGACTTAGGTTACTCATCTCGTCGAGCCCGTATCGTTTAACGAAAGACCGCAGACTGATGCGAATGCCAGCAATACAGCATGAGCGGTTCAGGACGAGTTCGGATTGTGGTCACTCGCTTCGTGGGCAGACGAAAGGAGCATGTATGACGAAGATGACTTGCCTGGAGCAACTCGGAAAGATGGTCGCTCCGGTGAATGAGGGCGAGGATGGGTTCGCGGAGTAGTCGGAGCAGTCGGAGTTCTTTGCTTTTCTCGCAGAGCGAGAGCGAGAAGAGACATCCGTCGTGCTCTACGCAAACAGCTTTGATCATGGAAGCTTGCTGCTGAAACGATTCTCGTCCCCATAGGGTTTATGAGGTTCGCATGGGCGGCATAAACTCGAATCCGGTCATTTCAGAAGAGATATTGTCGATGAGCTGTACTGGAGCAGTCGCGATGAAATCCGACAGCAACCAGTTGTAGCGACCTTCAAAGTGTCCAGCAAGCCGATCAGGGGAACACCGGGCTAGTTCACTTAATTTATGCATCGCAGCGAAACTCAACGTCAACGAGGATCGCGGGATGAAACCGTCTGGTCCTACACGGCGTTGATGTACCAAAGTCGAGCATCACCCTTGATGTATGAGAGGAAGGGCCGGAGCGATCGGTGATATGTCGAGTAGCGCTGAAGGCTGGCTTGCTTGTCTCCAACGGACCAAGTGAATCGCTTCTTCCTTCGTATCGTGAACGTGTCGGTCAGTCCCATGTCCCATTCGACTTTTGCGTCAAGGCGCTTCACCGTATGCATTGAGGCGTAATGCCGCTCCAAATCGGCACAGAACCAAGCCTCATCGCTAGTATTTGACCTCACGATGCGCGGATTCTTTATGGGGATGAACAGTTCAGGCTGAGAAGTTGCTCCGGCACTTGGACAGACGGAGCGGAATGCGCGGCGAGTCAACGGGCAAACTGAAGAGGTCTTTTGCCGGTCTTCCCATCATCGCGCTTTCGCGGAGCAGACATTTACAACGAAACTCCAGACATCTACTTTCCAGTCTGAAGTTCCCCCACGAAGCCCGCACTCTATGATCTAGCCATCATCCGCACCGCTTGTGGCGAGAAGCTCGCGCAATACGTCAGGAAGAAAACGACAGGGGGTGCAGCCGGCAAAAAAGGGACACGATACGAGGACAAGTTCGCTATTTGGGAGATCGGTGAGGCACGGATGGCTGCATTCTCAGAGACCAGCTCCTTCTCTCAAGCTTCCGTTAAGTTTTCTACCACGACACGTACTATTCCGCGCACAACATCCCAAATTGTATCAACTACCCGATACCTCCGAGGAAGGTTTCCGTCAATTGCGCATTCAATGCGTACGCCGATTAAAGGTACAGGCATTCGTGACATATTGCTTTCATCGGTTTCTCTTAGCACAATGCGTGGAGCATCTTCATCTGCCGATTCGACTAAGTACCACATACACTCTCCATCGACTTCCCGTTGACTGGATCGAGCTTACAAGGCTAGATATACCGCCACCTCTTAGAACATGCGACGCTACACAGGTTCGATAAGGCTAACTACTTCAACCCTGCGCGACTGTAACCTCGCTCCCCCTCGCGAGCCTCACCGGCCACCTTTCGGCGATGTGTTCACCGGCATAGCACGTCCGAGCGGGTGATCACTTGTAAGTCGGGCTCCCCGGCAGATCATCAATTTGCACTCCCCGCCGGGACGGGTTTCCGTTGCATGCGCTCGGCTTGTCGAATTTCTTCCGTCCTTTCTTTAGATAGATACTTTTCGGCTGCTGCTTGTGCTTGGCTGGTATCGAAAAGAGCCAGTGACCGAGCGATTGCCTCAGCCGCATCTCTTGGAGACTCTTGGCAAGCTCTTATGATCTGACCAACCGATGCTTCGGAGTGCATTTCTGCTAGACCACGTGCTGCCATAGCTTTGACGTAATTGTTCGGGGATTTGAGTGCGGACTCTAATATTGGAATGGACTCTCGATTCCCGTGCGACCCAATAGCCAAAATCGTCATTGGCTCCTCCATTGTCGCCACTGACTGGGCTGCATTTTCAGACATTCTATGCGCTTTCGCCCACTGACGAAACGATGGCGACACCTTTGCGGGATCCTGTTTTCCAAATTCGTTGTAGCTGTAGGGTACTGGCGGAACATCCCTAAGAACCTGCCTTGCACTGTCTAGCATGATCTGCCAATTCCCCTTGGGATCATCGCCGAGCTCCAGCAACGTTTCAGCCAAGCGGCCCCTTTCGAACCAGTCTGAGCTCCTGCCTAGTCTATCTCGCAACATGGGCTCCGCTTCTACCGCGTGAGCTCTAGTTATGAGCCCTATGTCCCAAGGCGTGTAGTTCCCAGACTCGACCCTGGAGATCGCATCCCGTATCCGACCGTGAACATCACGAGAGGGTTCCTGCCCGCGTACCGACTGCGCCTTTGCAAGAGATACAGCTTTGCTCGACATGGGTACGCAAGCAATAACGCACGCAACCATTCGAATCCACGACGGTTTTAGGTACATTCTGCCACCTCTCTGTTATTGGATCTGGTCCGGTGTTCTTTCGTAGGCGGTTCCGGTGAAGGGTACATTTCCTTGTTTTATGAAGGTCTGCACTGGGGCCTGATCGATCTGCTGCTGTAACTTACCATCCACATAGATGGTGTGAGTCGGAAACATCGACAGATCGTTCCACGTGGGGAACGCCGTTCTGGTCGATTTTGGCCACACTCCAGATCCACGGCACTGTAAGGTGGTTTAGAACCAGATTGATAGCTCGCCCTTCCCATCCAACCTGGCCCTCAGTTAGGACTCGTGTCCTTATCCCAACTGCGGAGTTGAAGCGGTTCTCGAGGGCCGTCATCCCGAGCGCGTGGCAGGCTGAGCCATGACCAGAGTGAATCTGATCGCCGCTTAGGCTACTGTATGAGTCTGTCTAGCTTCTCGATCGCCGCCTGATTATGCTCAGGCGCTAGGTGCGCATAGCGCACCGTCATGAAAATCGTTTTGTGACCCGCGAGTTCTTGGACCGTCCTTAAATCAACACCGGCCATCACCAAGCGGCTGATGAATGTGTGGCGTAGACAATGCCATGTGAAGCTCTGGATGCCCGCGTCCTTCACACAGCGATAAAACCACGAACGCGAGTCGTTCAAATCCTTGCCAAACTTGGACTGGCACACCCGTCCATCATGAGGACGATCCCCATGCAGCGCTTCCAACGCAGCGATGCAGGATCTGTTCATCGGAATCTCGCGGCTGCTTCCATTCTTTGTCTCCTCCAGAAGGATGCGTTTGCGACGGAACGAAATCTGAGGCCATTCCAAGCTGTATTGCTCACCTTTACGCATTTCCGTATTCAGGGCAAGGTCGAGTTCAGGCATATGATCGGGGCACCGCTTCGTGATCGCCTCACGAAGGCGCTGTTCTTCATCGGCTGAGAGGAAACGGAGACGTGCATTCTTCTCGGTACGCTGCTCGACGAGCCGGGCCGGGTTGCCAGTGACTCTTCCGTCCGCCAAGGCTAGCTTGAACGTCTTACCGAAGACGTTCTTGTACCGGTTCTTTGTTGCCGGGGACCAGTCGTGTTGCTTGAGCCAGGCATCGATCTCAGAGGGCTTGATCTCGTCGGCAACACGTCCACCAAAATCTTTGAGGATGATGTTCATCCGGATGCGGAAGTTCCTGATGTCCTTCCGGCCATGCTCGATATACCAATCGATCGCCTGCTTGCCGAGCGTCTCGAACCTCACGCCCTTGTGCTTCATGTTGGTCGGTAGCTTTGCTCCACGGAGAGCATCCGCCTTCCAAATCCGGTATAGGTCGACCGCGTCCCTTTTGCGCCCAACTTTCTCACGACGCTCGCGTCCATCGATGGAGTATCGAATCCACCAGATCTCTGAACCAGGCTCTTTCTCGAAGACTCCGCGCTCCTTCTTCGTCGATCTTCTGGGCATCTTCCAGACCTCCTGATCCACGGTAGCAAATCAGGTACAAACCGGCACCAGCACATTTCGAGCACGAAAAAGCCTCCCTACCCGGGAGGCTCTATGCTTCTTAAGGCTTTGTCCTTATTGACTATAGCTGGTGCCCGGAGGGGGACTTGAACCCCCACGCCGCTTTCGCAGCTGCGGATTTTAAGTCCGCTGTGTCTGCCGATTTCACCATCCGGGCATCGCCTCGGTTCATCCTACCCCAGCCCCACCCGCCGTCCCGTCCTCACCCCACCCGCACGATGGAACCACCCATCCTCCCCGCACGTATCAGCTCCCACGTCCCCCTGAGGCCCACACCGCCATGCCCTTCCGCGAGATCCTCAAACAGACCCTCGCCGCCCTCTGGGAGTCCAAGCTCCGCAGCTTCCTCACCATGTTCGGCATCCTCTGGGGCATCACCTCCGTCATCCTGCTCGTCGGCCTCGGCATCGGCTTCAGCATCCAGCAGCGCACCCAGCTCCGCTCCATCGGCACCGACATCGCCATCTGCTTCGCCAGCAAGACCGGCATGCCTTCCGGCGGATACGCCGCCGGCCGCACCGTCCGCCTCACCCTCGACGACGCCCTCGCCATCCAGCAGCGCGCTTCCCTCATCAAAACCGTCTCCCCCGAGATCCGCCGCACCGTCTCCGAGGTCAGTCAGTGGAACGCCTCCAGCCGCGCCGTCCGCGGCGTCTGGCCCCAGTACCAGAACTTCCGCTCCCTCGTCGTCGCCCAGGGCCGCCTCCTTTCACCCGCCGACCAGGACAACGGCAGCCGCGTCGTCATCCTCGGCGCCGACGCCGAGCGCCAGCTCTTCCCCGGCAAGCCCTCCGTCGGTGAAACCCTCGCCATTGCCGGCTACCCCTACACCGTCATCGGCGTTCTCGCCAAAAAGCACCAGAACGGCAGCTACGGCTCCGGCCCCGACAACACCCAGCTCTTCGTCCCCTTCTCTTCCATGGAGCGCGACTTCCCTCCCATCGACAAGGGCTGGCTTCCCAACATGGTCAACAACATCGTCGTCCAGCCCGTCTCCCCCGCCCTGCACGAGGCCGCCATGCGCCAGGTCCGCTCCATCCTCGGCCAGCGCCACCACTTCGAGCCCACCGACCTCGACGCCCTCTGGGTCTGGGACACCCTCGACAGCGTCAAGTTCACCGACCGTATCTTCCACGTCATGACGCTCTTCTTCGCCGCCGTCGCCCTCCTCACCCTCGCCCTCGGCGGCATCGGCGTCATGAACATCATGCTCGTCGCCGTCTCCGAGCGCACCCGCGAAATCGGCGTCCGCAAAGCCCTCGGCGCCACCGCCACCGACATCCGCCGTCAGTTCCTCGCCGAAGCCGCCATCATCACCCTCACCAGCGGCGCCCTCGGCCTCCTCCTCGCCTTCGCCATCATCTTCGCCTTCCGTCTCATCCCTCTGCCCGACTTCCTCCCTCACCCTGCCATCTCGCCCGTCGCCATCATCGCCTCGCTCTCCACCCTCGCCGCCATCACCGTCGGTGCCGGCATGTACCCCGCTCTCCGCGCCGCCCACCTCACCCCCATCGAGTGCCTCCGCACCGACTAACTATCCCTCCACACACCCACGCCCATGGACCTCCGCGAAGCCCTCCTCCAGTCCACCGACTCCCTCCGCCGCAACCGCGTGCGCTCCCTGCTCACCATGCTCGGCATCGTCTGGGGCCTCGTCACCGTCGTCCTCCTGCTCAGCTACGGCAACGCCATCGGCAGCGCCGTCCTCCAGGGCTTCCTCGGCATCGGCAACAACATCGTCATGGTCTACGGCGGCCAGACCTCCATGCAGGCCGGCGGAGAGCGCTCCGGCCAGAAGGTCAAGCTCAAGGAAGGCGACGCCGAAGCCCTCACCGCCTCCCTCCCCTTCCTCCGCGCCGTCTCCCGCGAATCCGACGACAGCCTCAGCGTCAAGTACGGCCCCAAGGTCGTCACCATCCAGAGCAAAGCCGTCGATCTCTCCTACGGCTCCATGCGCCGCCTCGACGTCGACCAGGGCCGCTACTTCGAAGCCGCCGACTTCTCCGAGCACCGCCAGGTCATCATCTTCGGCCACCACGCCGCGCAGAAGCTCTTCAACGGCTACCCTCCCGTCGGCGAAACTGTCCACGTCGAAGGTCAGCCCTTCCAGGTCGTCGGCGTCCTCCGCACCAAGATCCAGGACTCCTCCAACAACGGCCCCGACAACGAAAACATCTTCATCCCCTTCGACACCATGCGCTCGCTCCGCCAGCAGCGCGACCCCGGCTCCATCGTCTTCCAGCCCTCCTCCCCCGAGCTCCACCTCCGCGCCATCGCCGCCGTCCGCTCCGTGCTCGCCCAGCGCCACCACTTCAACCCCGCGGACGAAAAAGCCCTCAACGCCTGGGACACCATCGAGGACTCCAAGCAGATCCGCGCCTTCTCCCTCGGCCTCCAGGTCCTCCTCGGCATCATCGGCGCCATGACCCTCGCCGTCGGCGGCGTCGGCGTCATGAACATCATGCTCGTCTCCGTCGCCGAGCGCACCCGCGAGATCGGCATCCTCAAGGCCCTCGGCGCACGCCGCGCCGACATCCTCGCTCAGTTCCTCCTCGAAAGCCTCATCCTCACCCTCATCGCGGGCTTCGCCGGCATGATCCTCGCCGTCGTCATCGGCCACCTCATCCCGCCCATGCCCCTCTACTCCGCCATGTACAGAACCGCCAACCACGAAGGCGACATCATCCTCCGCGCCTCCACGGGCACGATGCTCCTCTCCTTCGCGATCCTCGCCCTGGTAGGCATCGTCTCCGGCCTCATCCCCGCCCTCCGCGCCTCCCGCCTCGACCCCGTCGTCGCCCTCCGCCACGAGTAAGATCCATCGCGACCCCGGCCCGCCTTTCTGTCGTTCCCCAAGGCAATCTGCCTGTTGACTCCCGCCTCGAAACTGTTAACTCGCAACTGGTCGGCAAACCGTCTTTGCTCTTCCCCGGCTCGCCCTCAGGCCAGCTGGAAACACCCCTTCCGCAGATCCGGAACCCTCGCCCGCATCTGCGACCTTCACCCCAACATGCACGCCGTCATTGCAGTTCGCTGACCACCGCCGCACCCTGCGACTTGCTCCCATACACCGCCCGGTACATCTCCCGGTTCCGCAAAATGCTCTCCACGTACTCCCGCGTCTCCGTATACGGAATCGACTCCACCCACTCCGCAATATCCTTGTAGTCGTTGCTCGACATCCACAGCCGCACCGGCACATCCCCCGCGTTGTACGAGGCCAGTGCATACTCCACCTGCCCCCCGTACCGGTCCAGCGACTGCCGCAGGTCCCGCGTCCCCAGCCGCAGGTTCGTCGTCGGATCCAGCAGCTGATTTGCATTGAAGTGCTTGATCCCCTGCCGCTTCGCCAGCGCCTTGCCCACCCCTGGCAGCAGCTGCATCAGCCCCATCGCATTCGCCCGGCTCACCGCCCCCGCATTGAACTCCGATTCCTGCCGTATCAGCGAAGCCACAAGAAAAGGATCCACCCCATTCTCCTGCGCATCCGACACCAGCGCCCCCCAGTACGGCCGCGGAAACAGCAGCTCCCAGTACGCCCGCGGAACATCGTCAAACGCCAGCGAGAAGAACGGAATCTTGCTCCGCTTCATCGCCTGCAGCGCCCTCGTCGTCTCCCCAAAGCTCTGGTAGATCTGCGCCTCCGCCAGCGCTCCCCACTCCCCCGCCGTCGCGCTCAGCTGCAGCTCCGGCCGTATGTACTCGTTCAGCGCCGCATTCGCCAGCAGCCTCGCCTTGATCAGGTGCGGATCGTTCTCCGGCAGCTCATCGGTCAGGTCCGGATCCTCCACGTTCCGCACCGCCGCCAGCGCCGCCGCCGGCTCCACCGCCTCGCGCTTGCCGATCGCCTGCATCCGCTGCCGCCCCAGCATCGCGTAGTAGCTGTTCACATACGCTTCGTTCAGCGTCTTGTAGTAGTTCAGTGCCTGTCCGAAGTTGTGTTCCACATCCTCGTACAGCCGCCCGCGCCAGTACAGCGCCCCCGGAATCTCCGCCCCTCCCGGATAGTTCGTAATCTGCTCATCCATCAGCCGCGCCGCCTCCGGCAGCCTGCGCAGCCGGTAGCTCTGCCACGCCGCTCTCCAGTGCGCGCTCGGCGCATACGTACTCTTCGGAAAGTGCTCCACCAGCGCCGTGTAGTTCGCAATCGCCTGCGGTGCATCGCGCTTGATCAGGTACATGTTCCCGCCCGAGTACAGCGCCTCCTCCAGCCACCGGCTCTGCGGGTACCTCTGCGTCAGCTCCGTCACCAGCGCATCGTGCGCTCCCGCGTTGTTCTCATTCCGCGCCAGCTCCGCCTGCAGATACAGCTTCAGCGCCGCGCTGTCATCCCCGGTCACCGGCAGATGGTCCACATCCGTCCGGCTCAGCCGCTTCAGCCGCAGATCGCACACCGCCGCATAGATCTCCAGCGCATCCCGATCCGCCTGCGTCAGCTCGCTGTCGTTCTTCTGCAGCATCCGGTACTCCACCGCCGCCTCGCCATACTGGTGCGCGTTGAACATCGCATCCGCATGCTGCTTGCGCTCGGCCACCGTCAGCGGAAGGTTCATCGCCTCCAGCTGCGCCTTCGCATTCCCCGCCTCTCCGCTCAGCGGATTGCCCAGGTAGATCCCGCGATACAGCTTCGCCGCCTCCGCAAAGTTCCCGCTCGCCTGGTATGCCTTCGCCAGCGCCGCCCTCACATCCACATGCCCGGCCGCCGGCCCTCCCTGCACCGGCTGCAGCACCCGCAGCGCCCCCGCCGGATCATGATTCGCCAGGTACGCCTGCGCCAGCACCACCGGCACATTGGGCACAAACAAGCTGTCCGGATGCCGCTCCGCAAAGTGCTCCAGCAGAGCCCCCGTATCCGCCGGCCGTCCCGCCTGCAGCGCCGCCTGCGCGCCTAAAAACTCCGCATAATCGTCCAGCACATCCGCCGCCTGCTTGGCCTGCGCAAACGCCTGCTGCGCCTCCGGATACCTGTGGTCCAGCATCAGCGCATGCCCCAGCGCCAGCTGCGCGGCCGCCGCTCCGTCCCCCGGATGCCCCGCCGCATACTGCCGCACCCCCTCATATGCCGCCGCACTCCGCGTCGACACCAGCTGCTGCGCCATCGGCCTCAGGTTCGCCGACGCCACAAACGCGCTGTGCAGCCGCCGGCTCTGCGCCGTCTCCTCCACCTGGAACCGCCGCCCGCGCTTTCCGCGCCCGGCCTTCCCCCGCGCTGCCTTGCCCGACTGCGCCTTGCCCTTGCCGCGCTTTCCGCCCGCAGCCCCCTGCTTCTTCGCCCCGGAACTCCGAGACGTACTCTTAGCCGCCGTCGTGGACGCTCCCGCATGCTTCTTCTTCTGCGTGCTCCGCGTCTGCGCACTCCCCGGCGTCACCCCCGGCCCTGCGCCGATCGCGGCACACAGCACCGCCGTCAACACCGCCCGCCCCACCATCCCCCATCCGCCTCTGGCCACTACCGACACTCCTCCTTCGACTCTACGGCCCCCGCGAAGTCGCGCCGCCAAAATCCCCCGCCCCTGCGAACCTCCGCAGATAACCATCCGCTCACCCCCGCTCCTGCCGCACTCTTCTTTAGCCTCCTCCCACAGCCGCACCCAGGCCCATCCTGTAAACTAGCCATTGACTATGGCCGCCCAAACTTCTTCCGTCGCAGACGACCCGGCCGAGCTCACCCGGCCTCCGGTCCCTGAAGAGCCCCACCCCGATCTCGCCCTCGTCGAGCGCGCCAAGGCCGGTGACACCGAAGCCTTCGAAAAGCTCGTGCGCCAGTACGACCGCCAGATCTTCCGCACCGCCCTCCACATCACCCAGAACCGCGAAGACGCCGAAGACATTACCCAGGACGTCTTCTTCAAGGCCTTCCAGAAGCTCGAGCAGTTCCAGGGCAACTCCAAGTTCTCCACCTGGCTCGTCCGCATCGCCGTCAACGAGAGCCTCATGCGCCTGCGCAAGCGCAAGACCTCCAAGACCGTCTCCATGGACCAGGATGTCGAAACCTCCGAGGGCTCCATCCCCCGCGACTTCGCCGAGTGGCGCCCCAACCCCGAGCAGATCTTCTCCCAGTCGGAATTAGGAGACATCCTCCGGAAAACAATCGCCGGCCTGCCCCCAGGTTTTCGAACCGTTTTCACCCTCCGCGACATCGAAAATCTGTCGACCGAGGAAACAGCGGAAGCGCTAGGATTGAGCGTTCCTGCTGTCAAGTCCCGTCTGTTGCGTGCCCGCCTGCAGTTGCGTGAACGCCTCAGCCGGTACTTCCGCAAGGCGACTGAGGGCTCGAAGTGAACTGCACCGATTTTCTGGCGAAACTAACCGACTACTTCGATGGACAGATCGACCCCGTCCTGCTCGCTGAAGTCAAAGAGCATCTCGGCTCCTGCCATCACTGCGAGGTGGTCGTGAACACCACCCGCCAGACCATTGACGTCTACCGTGGTCACGAGCCCTACGAGTTCCCCGACGAGCTCGCCACCCGTCTCCGCTCCGCCATCATGCAGCGTTGTCGAGCCTCCTGCAGCCCCGCCGCCGCCTCCAGCCCCGCTCCCGAGATCGCCACCCGCCGATCCGAATAACCGCGCCCACCGCGCATCCCTATCGCACCATCAAGAAGAGGCGGCCACCCGGCCGCCTCTCTCGTCTCACCACTCACTAGCCACTAACTACTAATCTAGCGACTAACCACTGCACCCTACTTCACCACCACCTGCTGAAACAGCGGCGACGTCAGCAGCCCGGCAAACTGGCTGTCCGACGACGAGTACGCCACCGTCAGCGTGCCCGAGTTCGAATCGATCGTCGTGTCATCCACCGCCGACTTCTCCAGCGCCGACCCCGACGTCTTCTTCAGAATCGCCACGCCCTTCATCAGCGTCGCCGCCGTCGCCGCGGTCATCGTATCCGACATCACCACCGACATATCGAACTTCACGCCGTTCGCAAAGTCCATCGTGTAGCGCGCGCTCCGCATCCGGTTCTTCACCGTATCGTAGTCGGCCAGCTGCGACGCCTCGCCCAGAACGCTGCGCATCATCGTCTGCGTTCCCTTCTGGTCCAGCAGGCTCCACACCGGCCGTCCATCCACCGCGGCCATGTCCTGCATCATCTCGCCGTTCTGCAGAAAGTTCGGTGTCAGCCCGTCGCGCGCATCCAGCGCCGTCTTCACCGCGTCATGATCGCCGAACACCATCGTCGTCTGGTTCAGAAACACCACGCTCATCCCGGCCGCGCCCATCGGATACAGACTGTTGTTCCGCACCATCGAAGGCTTCGTCTTCTGCTTGGCAAAGTTCG
>DATLMQ010000267.1:0-5435 GCA_035537215.1 Acidobacteriaceae bacterium | reverse complement strand
CGCATGGGACGCGCGCGGTGGACATTATGGACGCGCTGGCTCCGGGGATCGACAAGGTCGAAGGTTTACGGCTGATCGAAGACATGGAGATTGAGGATGTCTCGGATCTGAAGGTGCTGGCGGGCGTTCGCGAGCTGCTTTCGAGTTTGCCGAAGGAGCGCTGGGCGATTGTGACGTCGGCGACGTTTCGGTTGATGATCGGGCGGTTGAAGGCGGCGGAGCTGCCGGTGCCGGAGCGGATTATCGCCGGGGATATGGTGGAGCGGGGCAAGCCGGATCCGGAGCCGTACCGGCGGGGTGCGGAGCTGATTTTGGCCGATCCGGCGAGGTGCGTGGTGGTGGAGGATGCGCCGAGCGGGGTGCGGGCGGGCAGGGCGGCGGGGTGCCGCGTGCTTGGGGTGCTGGGGACGCATGCGGCGGAGGAGCTGCGCGAGGCCGGGGCAGAGTGGGTGGTGGGGTCGCTGGAAGGGGTTCGGGTGACGGCTTTGGGGGATGGGTTGCGGCTGGGGTTTGCGGCGATTTGAGGGAGGGGAGAGGTACCCCCTACCCCCCGGCTTCTTTGTGCAAAGTCTTGATAGCAAAGAAGTTACGGTGTGTCGTTTTGTGCAAAGTATTGATTCCAGAGGCTTTGCGGGCAAAGTCTTCAAGGCAAAGGGGTTATGGGCGGTGCGGTGTGGGACGCCCGGTGTGGGTGTGCTTCTTCTATTGTAGAGAGTTGGGTGGAGGTCCTGTGCAGCGGGATCTGCTTTGGTGTGTTCGGGTTGCGGGGATTTGGGGTTGACAGGGCCGGGGCTAAAGCCCCTTGTTTGGGTGAGGGTGGATCAGCGGGCTAAAGCCCGCTGCTAATCCTGGGGGAATGGGGTGGGTTGAAGAGGGGTGTGAATCCCGGAGAGTTGACGGGGCCAGGGCCGGGGCTAAAGCCCCTTGGTGGGTGGGGTGGATCAGCTGAAGTTGGTCAGATCGGATCTCCAACGGGCCTTCCATGTGCGACGAGAACGAGTCTCCAGAACCGAGATTCCTTCACGGATGAAGCAGGCAGCCGCTCTTTCATCATCAATCTCTCTGGAGAGCCACCGGTTTGCGATGGGTAGTCCTCGTCCGGCTTCCGAATCGGTATGCGGACGAGTGAGTCCACATGGATCGAGAAACATGGGGGGTACAAGGGCCGGTCCAGTTCGATGTCGACTCTCCAGCTGCCTTGTGGGCCGGGTTGGATGACGTATAGAGCTGTCACCGTTCCGGCATCAATGGTTCTTACTCTCGCTTCCGCAACTCCCTTGATGTGATTGTGCCAGTGTGTCCAGAGAAATTCGCGAAGGTCTGTACGACCGCTGGTGAGGTGGAAGTCGAGCCTGTAGGGTCCGCCGCTTTCGTAGTCCGACAGGCCACTACGAGATTTCATGTACTTGCATGGGGAGCTGTGGGCCACGGATGTTGCACCGAAGATGGCCGCCAGTGTCCAGACTGTCCAACAGATGCTCAGTTTCATAGTGATGGTCGCGAGTGAGTTCACTTACTCTGCCTTACCTCTGTCCATCACGGATGATGCAGAGGGGCTGGTGGGGGAGGAGGAGGGAGACGCGGTGGAGGTCTTCTTCTGTGTCTACGCCGATGGTGTCTTCGGTGACCTCGGGGGCGTAGAGGGCGATGCCGTTTTCGAGCAGGCGGAGTTGTTCGAGGCGTTCGGTTTGTTCCAGGGGGCTGGGGGTGAGGGCGGCGAAGCGGGCCAGGGCGGCGGCGCGGAAGGCGTAGAGGCCGAGGTGTTTCCAGAAGGTGGTTGCGGGGTGGGGGGCGGGGCCGGTCCGGAGGTGGGCTGGGGTGTGGGTGTGGGTGTGGGCGTCGCGGTGGAAGGGGATGGGGGCGCGGGAGAAGTAGAGGGCGCGGTCGTCGGGGGTGGTGACGACTTTGACGACGTTGGGGTCGTGGACGGAGGGTTCGGGGCAGCGGACGCGGAGGGTGGTGACGTGGACTTCGGGGCGGGCGAAGGGGCGGAGCAGGGCTTCGATGTGAGCGGGCTGGAGGAGGGGCTCGTCGGCCTGGATGTTGACGTAGATGTCGGCGGGGAGGTGGCGGGCGACGGCGAAGAGGCGGTCGGAGCCGCTGGGGAGGTCGGGGGAGGTCATGAGGCAGGGCCAGCCGCGGGTGGAGCAGAGGTGGGCGACCTGTTCGGAGTCGGCGGCGATGAGGACTTCGGAGAGCTGGGGGCAGCGGAGGGCGGCTTCGACGGTCCAGGCGAGCAGGGGCTGGCCGTTGAGGTCGCGGAGGACCTTGCGGGGGAGGCGGGTGGAGGCGAGGCGGGCGGGGATGACGGCGAGGATGCGGGTTTGGGGTGGCATGTGGTGTTCGGGGCGCTGGCCCTTGTTGCCCAAGGATAGGGCATGGGCGGGCGGGCATCCTTCCGCATAGCGGAAGGATGACAGGCAAGAGCGAGGGCAAATACGGCGGGCTCTCCGCTGCGGCGCTCGTGCGCCTTCGGTCGAGATGACGGAGATGATGGGGAACGGGGGTGGTGGGACGCGGGTGGTCTGGGAGGAGAGGTTCTCGGGGGATGGGGGTGGAGACGCGGATCCTCCCGCTGCGCGGAAGGATGACAAGCAAAAAGGCAAGGGCAAGGGCAAAGGCAAGGCAAAGGGCCGATACGGGGACCTTCGCTGCGCTCAGGATGACGACGGAAGCGGGGAGTTCGGGGGTGGGTTGGATCAGGTGCGGGGGTGTTGGCGGCGGTCGCGGCTGGAGCCACGGAGTTTGACGTAGAGGTGGACGGCGAAGCCGAGGACGAGAACGAGGACTACGGCGAGGATCCAGGCAGCGGCTTCCAGCCAGTGGAGGATGGCCGAGAGGCGGCAGCCGAAGGAGCTGGTGGCGGCGCTGCAGTCGGACGAGGAGGACTGGACAAAGGCGGCCAGGGAGGCGGAGGACGACTGCAGGAAGCTGGCCAGGGAGGGTGAGGAGGAGTGGACGAAGGCGGCCCGGGAGGCGGGGGAGGGCTGGAGGAAGGTGGCCAGGGGAGCGGAGGTGGCGAGGAGGGAGGTGGTGCAACTCCGTGCCAGGTCGAGATTTGGGATGGGGACGAGCACGTTTGACCTGCGGTGGAGCGGCTTATAGGATGAGGAGAGGTTGATGTCGCGGTGTTTCCGCCGCTGGATGCAGCCTTTCCCTCCGGCGGTGTAGCTCAGATGGTTAGAGCGACGGACTCATAACCCGTAGGTCAGTGGTTCGATTCCACTCACCGCCACCACTCGCTCGTCTCCGATCCGGGGACGCACCGCGTGGGTTTGAGAGTATCATTCCGGTAGCCATCAACGTCTAATCGTTGTCAGTCGCTGTTCCGGAGCCCAAGCCACATGCCCAAGAGCCTCAAGATCTCGCTTCTCGCGCTTTCCGTCGTGTTTGTGCTGTGCCTGTTTCTGGGGGTGAACGCGCGCGGGGTGGCGGCGGCGGGGGACACGGGGCAGGACGGGGCGTACCGGCAGATCAACGTGTATGGCGAGGTGCTGCAGCATGTGCAGACCGACTATGTGGAAGATCCGAACATCCCGAAGGTGACGACGGGGGCGCTGCATGGGCTGCTGGAGTCGCTGGATGCGGACTCGAGCTATCTGAACGCGGCCGACTACAAGGTGTTCAAGGAGCACAAGGGCGGGAAGGCGCAGGTGGGGATCAATGTGTCCAAGCGCTATGGGTATGCGACGGTGGTGTCGGTGGTGCCGGGCAGTCCGGCGGATAAGGCGAACCTGAACGACGGGGACATTATCGAGGCGATCGGGAACCAGGATACGCGGGACCTTTCGCTGGCGGTGATCCAGCTGATGCTGCAGGGAGTGCCGGGAACGGAGCTGCAGCTGGCGGTGATCCGGCCGCGGCAGGCGGTGCCGGAGAAGATTTCGCTGAACCGGGTGGTGGTGTCGGAGCCGGCGGTGAGCGACACGCTGTATGAGAACTCGTCGATTCTGTACCTGCGGCCGTATGTGCTGGATCACGAGCATGTGGCGCAGATGGAAGCGAAGCTGAAGGGGCTGGGCAAGGGAACGACGAAGAAGGTGCTGCTGGACCTGCGGGATGTTTCGGCGGGCGAGGAGGCCGAGGCGGTGCGGGCGGCGAACTTCTTCCTGCAGACGGGGACGATTGCGACGCTGCAGGGGCAGAAGGTGGCCAAGCAGACGTTTACGGCGGAGAGCTCGAAGACGCTGAATGCGGGTGCGCCGCTGGTGGTGCTGGTGAATCGCGGAACGGCGGGGCCGGCGGAGCTGGTGGCGGCGGCGCTGGCGGACAACAAGCGCGGCGACCTGGTGGGCGAGAAGACGTTTGGCGCAGGGACGCAGCAGAAGACGTTTGAGCTGGCGGACGGAAGCGCGATCATCCTGTCGGTGGCGAAGTATGCGTCGCCGGGGGGCAAGAAGTTCGAGGACGAGGCGGTAACGCCGGCGACGCTGGTGGCGTCGAATGTGGACACGGCGGCGGATGACGACAACGACGCGAATAAGACCGCGGAGGAGAAGGCCGCGGCGGCGAAGAAGAGCTCGACGCAGCCGGACGATCAGTTGTCCAAGGCGCTGGAGATGCTGAAGGCGAAGGCGGCTTAGGCCCTCGCTGGCTGCATGGTAAGGTGGAGGGCACCGTGCAGAGCCTGCTGACCCGACCGGAGACACAAGAAGAGAAGCGCAACGAGCGGGAGCGCGGGGCCCGAAGGCAGACGATGTGGCGGGCGATGGGGCGGTTTCCGTTTGCGGATCCGGCTCCGGGCGACCCCCGGATGGGGCTGCGGGCGAGCTTCCTGATGCTGCTGATGGCGTCGGCGGTGTGCGGTGTGCTGCTGGCGATGCTGGGGGTGTTTGCGTACACGGTGCCGCAGATGGGGGACCTGGAGCGTTACCGGCCGGACACGACGACGGAGCTGTACGACGTCCACGGGAAGATCTTCGGGACCTTTGCGCTGGAGCGGCGGGTGGTGGTGCCGTACACGGAGTTTCCGGCGGTGCTGCGGCAGGCGATCCTGGCCATCGAGGACAAGAACTTCGAGACGAGCGGAGGTGTGGATCTGCGGCGGGTAGCGGGGGCGGCGTGGGCGGACCTGCACTCGGACCGGAGGTCGCAGGGGGCGTCGACGCTGACGATGCAGCTGGCGCGGAACCTGTTTCTGAGCTCGCAGAAGACGTATGCGCGGAAGCTGCAGGAGCTGTTTCTGACGCTGCAGATCGAGCGGCACTTTACGAAGCCGCAGATCTTTACGCTGTATGCGAACCAGATCTACCTGGGGCGGGGGCGGTACGGGTTTGAGGCGGGGTCGGAGTATTACTTTTCCAAGCATGCGCGGGAGCTGACGCTGGCGGAGGCGGCGCTGCTGGCGGCGCTGCCGAAGGGGCCGGAGGAGTACTCGCCGGTGCGGCATCCAGACCGGGCGCTGCGACGGCGCAACCTGGTGCTGCAGGAGATGC
>DATLMQ010000266.1:0-2084 GCA_035537215.1 Acidobacteriaceae bacterium | reverse complement strand
GAAGACTCGCAGCATCCGCTCATCCCTGGGGTTCAGGTTCGCCCGCCCGACCAGGACGCCGTCCCGAGAACCTGTTGAAAACCGCACCCTCTCCCGAGACGTCATCCTGAGAGGGTGTCGAGAAACCTCGGCCTCGATGGTGTCATCCTGACGCCCGGCCTCACCTGTCCTGTGTTCGCGGTGGACTTCGCAGGGCCGAAGGATCTAACCGCGGACACGGCGAGAGCTGCTGCGGAAGCCACGCGAATGTTGCGGGCGAGACGGCCGCGAACCTCGATTCCTTCGTCGCTGCCGCGCCCAGGTCACGTGGCGGCCGCGGTTAGATCCGTCGGGCCTGCGGACCCTCGTGTTCGCACGCTTCGCCGGGTCAGGCCCTCAGCCTCAGCTCGACTTTGGCCTTTTTGAAGGCAGAAGTGCATATTGTGGACGGTGCCCCCACACCCCGAATCTTGGGGGCACTGTCGAATGTGCACCAGCCGATCCGAGCTCGCCGACCTGTTCTCGGCGTTCCGGCCGCTCTTCACGCGGCCGACCTACGCCCGCGCGCAGACCCTGCTGGAGGGCGCCCTTCTCTCGCTGGGCTGCCGCACCGTCGCCGCTGCGCTACGGGTGAGCGGACTGGAGGACCACCCGCGCTTCGAGAGCTACCACCGGGTGCTCTCGCGTGCCTCCTGGAGCGCGCACCAGGCGTCGCGGATCCTGCTGCTCCTGCTGGTGGCAGCCTTCGCGCCGACCGGGACGCTGCTCTTCGTGGTCGACGACATGATCGAGCGGCGCTGGGGGCCGCGGATCAAGCCGCGCGGCATCTACCGCGATCCGGTCCGCTCCAGCCGCGGACACTTCGTGAAGACCAGCGGCCTGCGCTGGGTCTGCGTGATGCTCGTGGTGCAGGTGCCCTGGTCGGGCCGGGTGTGGGCGCTTCCGGTCCTGAGCGTGCTCGCGCCGTCGCAGCGCTACTGCGCCGAGCGCGGCCGGCGCCACAAGACCATCGTGCGTTGTGCGCGGCAGATGATCCTGCAGCTCTGCCGCTGGCTGCCCGGGCGCCAGATCACCGTCCTGACGGACGTGGGCTACGCGGGACAGCAGCTGCTGAGCGCGGTCTGCCCGCGCGTGACGGTGGTCGGCCAGTTGCGGCTCGACAGCGCGCTCTATGATTTCCCGCCTCCGCGCACGCCCGGCAAGCGCGGCCCGCAGCGGAAGAAGGGAGACCGGCAGCCCTCGCTGAAGGAGCGCCTGCTCGATCCGAAGACCGAGTGGAAGCGCGTGCGCGGCACCTTCTGGTACGGCGAGCGCGAGGTGGAGTTGGACATCGCCACCGGCCTCTCCGTCTGGTACCACGCCGGCGCGCCGGCCGTGCGGATCCGCTGGGTGCTGGTGCGCGACCCGCACGGGAAGCGGGAGGTGCGGGCCTACTTCAGCACCGACCTGTCGATGGACGCGGTGGAGATCCTGCGCCACTACATCCGCCGCTGGTCGGTCGAGGTCACCTTCGAGGAGGCACGCCGCCACCTCGGCATTGAGACGCAGCGGCAGTGGAGCGACCTGGCCATCACGCGAACGACACCGTGTCTGCTCGGCGTCTTCTCGATCACGGCGCTCCTGGCCGACCGGCTCCAGGCCCGCGGACTCCTGCGCGTACGCAGCGCCGCATGGTACGAGAAGCCCATGCCCACCTTCAGCGATGCGCTGGCCTCCGTACGCCGCCATCTCTGGGAGGCGAGGAATACTTCGCACTCACGGTCCGACGGCGAAGACGAGGTATTTCCAGCCCCTCTGTTCAGGTGCCTGATAGAAACCCTCGCCTACGCGGCCTGAGAAAGGCCAAAGTCGAGCTCAGGATGACGTCACGGGAGAGCGTGAGGGTTTTCAATTCGATTCAATTCAATTCAACGCTTCTGAGCACCGCCGGATGCGCCAGGCACCCTCACCTGCAACTAAATCTGCGATGATCCGAAATCTAACACCCCCCGTCCCCGCCCTCGCAATCGGCGGACATGTTCCCCTCTTCATGTGGAGGCACGAATGGCTGCACCCGCACCCGCAGGCAATCCTCCGGGGGAGCTGGCGCGCGTCGCGATGACGCT
>DATLMQ010000265.1:0-6154 GCA_035537215.1 Acidobacteriaceae bacterium | reverse complement strand
GGGGATCTCGCGATTCGGGAAGCAGGGGATCAGAGACTCTTGCGCCAGGCCTGGGGTGTGAGGCCGATGCGCTGGCGAAAGGAGCGGATGAAGTTCACGGGGGATTTGAAGCCGGTCTGCGCGCTGATGAACTGCACGGGCAGGTTTGTGGAGCGGAGGAGCTGGCGGGCCCTGGCCATTCGTTGATCGAGGAGGTACTGGAAGGGGGTCTGGCCGGTGCTGTGGCGGAACTCGTGGGCGAAGTGGGAGGGGCTGAGATCGAGCACGTTCGCGATGGAGCCGAGGTCGATGTCGTCGGCGAGGTGGGCGTTGATGAATTCCATGGCTCGCTTGAGCTTCGGGAGGCTCAGCCCGCCTTTGACAGGAGAGGCGGCGAGCGGGACGGCGGCGTGGCTCTGCAGGAGGCGGGTGTGGAGGCCGAGGGTGAGGAGGTCGGCGTAGAGGGCGCCGAGGGGCCAGCCGTTTCGGGCTTCGTGGCCCATCTCTGTGAGGAGCTGGCGGAGAGCGCCGTCGTGGAGGGACCAGTTGCCCTTGAAGGCCGGTGTGGGTGGGGCTTCGAGATGCTGGGTGAGGTCGGCCAGGCCGGAGTGAGCGACGGAGAGGATGAGGCGCTCGGAGGCTCCCTGCCAGCGGAGGCGGTCGCGGGTGCCGGGAGGGATGAGGATGAGGGAGCCGGGCTGGGTGCGTTCTACGGCGTGGCGGCCGCCAGACCACCACTCGAAGTCGGCGTCTCCGCTGAGCTGGAGATGGAGGCAGAGGTCGGGGTGCTCGTGCTCGGGGATTTCGCCGGGGTGGACCTGGTGGCGCTCGAGGAGGACGCCTGTCCAGGGCTGTCCTGCGGGGATGTGGTTCGAGGTGGAGGCGAGCAGGGGGACGAGATGCTGGTCGCGGACGACGGAGATACGGCCGGTGGTGGCTTGGATGGGGTTCGCGGTGTTGGGCTTGCCCAAACTGTCTTCTCCGCAGGAGTGGCGTATCGCGCCGGTGCCTGCACTCTCATGATGGCTTATCGGGAGGCAGATGGGAGTGGGCGGGGTGGGCTTTGGGCGAGGGGAGGTGAGGCGTGGTTTGAGATGGCGTGAGGGGGTTGGCGATCCGGGAGGAATGCGGGGGTCTCTCCGCTGCGCGCTCCGGTCGAGATGACGGCGTGGGGGTTGTGCTATTGGTGAGCGGAGGGCTGGCAAGTGTACGAGAAGACCGCTTCTCCTCCCGCGGCCGCGATCAGTGGGCGACAAGGCGGCATTTCCGACATTTGACTGAGTTTCCGGGCGGTGGGCACTTGCCGGGCGCGAGGGGCGGTGGTGTTCGCGGAGGTCTACGTGTTGGCCGTCGTTGAGGAGGTCGCCTGGGCTGGCGGCGCTACGAGTGAGGCTGGGGGGCGGGGAAGAGGAAGCGGAGGACGCGGTCGAAGCGGTCGGCCCAGGCGGCTTCGTTGTGGAGGCCGTCGGGGACGCGTTCGTAGTGGAGGTCGAGGTCCTGACGCCAGCCGCGCTGGATGAGGCGGCTTTGGAGGAGGTCGGTGTCGCGGACGTGGCGGAGGCCTTCGGCGGTGCCCATGTCGAGCCAGATGCGGAGCTGGGGGCGGGTGCGGCCGGAGAGGAGGCGGAAGATGCTGCGGTTGTCCCACCAGAGGCTGGGGGAGAGGACGGCGAGTTTGCCGAAGACTTCGGGGTAGACGAGGCCGAGGTAGAGGGAGATGAGGCCGCCGAGAGAGGAGCCGCCGAGGGCGGTGTGGGCGGGGCCGGGGAGGGTGCGGAAGGAGCGGTCGACGAGGGGCTTGAGCTCCTCGGTGAGGAGGCGGCCGTAGCGGTCGCCGTCGCCGCCGCGGAGCTGGGGGTCGCGGGTGGGGGTGTATTCGGCCATGCGGCGGAGGCCGGTGTTGTAGATGCCGAGGAGGATGACGGGCTCGATGAGGCCGGCGCGGGTGAGGCGGTCGGCGGTGGTGTGGGCGCGCCAGGTGCCGTCGGCGATGTAGGAGGTGCGGCCGTCGAAGAGGTTCTGGCCGTCGTGGAGATAGAAGACCGGGAAACGGCGCCCGGGATCGATGAGGTAGGCTTCGGGCAGATAGGCGACGAGGTCGCGGGTGTCGGGAAGGAAGCGGGACTGGAAGTTGCGAAGGACGAGGAAGCGAGGGTTTTCGTCGAGCTCGTGGGCCGGGTTGGAGGGGACGTCCGTGCGGCGGTCGCGGGGTAAGGGAGCGAAGTGGTCTGCGCTCTCCGGCTCGCTGGGTGGGGAGGGAACGTTGAGCGAGACTGCGGAATGATCCAAGCCGAAGACACAACCCCGGGGAGATTTAGAGTCTCAGGGTACCAGAGGAGCGGGAGATGAGACGGGACTACAGGAAGTGGAACTCGCCCGAGCTGGGGCGGGAGATGGAGCTGCTGGTGTTTGGGCACGGGGGGCTGCCGGGGATCGTGTTTCCGACGTCGCAGGCGAGGTTTTACGAGTTTGAAGACCGCGGGATGGTGGGTGCGGTGGCCGGCAAGATCGAGCGCGGGGAGCTGCAGCTGTTCTGCGTGGACTCGGTGGATGCGGAGAGCTGGTACAACCGGCATGTGCCGCCGCGATGGAGGATTGCGCGGCAGGTGCAGTATGACCGCTACATCGTGCAGGAGGTGGCGCCGTTTGTGCGGAGCCTGAATCAACAGCCGCACCTGGTGGCGCTGGGGTGCAGCTTTGGCGGCTATCATGCGGTGAATTGCAGCTTTCGGCATCCGGATGTGTTTACGGGATGCCTGGCGATGAGTGGAGCGTACGACCTGAAGAACCTCGGGTTTCTGAACGGGTACTACGACGAGGACGCGTATCTGAATCTGCCGCTGGATTATCTGCCGAACCTGAACGATCCGTGGTTTCTGGACCAGATGCGGCGGCGGACGTATGTGCTGGCGACGGGGGTGCACGACCAGTGCTGGAACGACAATGAGCGGCTGGCGGCGGCGATGCGGGCCAAGGGAATTCCGGTGCGGCTGGATGTGTGGGGAGATAATGCACGACACGACTGGCCGTGGTGGCATCGGATGGTGCAAGCATATTTGTAAGGGCAGGTGCCGAGGGTAGAGAGTAGGGCATGGGCTGGGGAGAAGCAGATCCTCCGCCTGCGGCGAAGGATGACAACGAGCGAGGCAACGCAGAGGTGGGCCAGGACGGCCAGAGCGAGGGTGAACGTGAAGAAGATCGGCGTGCTGTTTGGGATGGAGAATACGTTTCCGGGAGCGCTGGTGGAGCGCATCAACTCGATGGAGCTGGATGGGATTCGGGCGGAGTTTGTGCAGGTGGGCGGGGTGAAGGAGGCGGATCCTTCAGGGTATGCGGTGATCGTGGACCGGATCTCGCATGACATGGCGTTCTACCGGGCGTATCTGAAGAACGCGGCGCTGACGGGGACGCAGGTGATCAACAACCCGTTCTGGTGGTCGGCGGATGACAAGTTCTTCAACTACTCGCTGGCGAAGAAGCTGGGGGTGGCGGTGCCGCGGACGGTGCTGCTGCCGCATAAGCTGTTTCCGGCGGAGATCAATATCCAGTCGGTGCGGAACCTGGTGTTTCCGCTGGACTGGGAGGAGGTCTTCGAGTACATCGGGTTTCCGGCGTTTCTGAAGCCGCATGACGGGGGCGGATGGCGCGATGTGCACCATGTGCACAACCGAGATGAGTTCTTTCGGGCCTACGACGCGACGCGGGACCTGTGCATGACGCTGCAGGCGGCGGTGAACTTCAAGGAGTACTTCCGCTGCTATGTGGTGGGGCAGGAGGAGGTGCGGATCATGCCGTACGATCCGCGGCGGCCGCATGCGGAGCGGTATGTGCTGGATGCTCCGGAATATCCGAAGGAGCTGCTGGAGCGGGTGGAGCGGGATGCGCTGACGCTGTGCCGCGCGCTGGGGTATGACCTGAACACGGTGGAGTTCGCGGTGGAGGAGGGTGTGCCGTATGCGATCGACTTCATGAATCCGGCGCCGGATGCGGATCTGCACTCGGTGGGGCCGGACAACTTCGAGTGGATCGTGGACAAGGTGGCGAAGCTGGCGGTAAAGCGGGCGCAGGCGTGGACGGGAGAGCCGATGCGGGAGCTGCGGTGGTCGGGGTTTCTGGGGGGAGCGGCGGGGGCTGTTGGTGCGGGCGATCCGACGCAGGTGGCGCTGGAGGTGAAGGCGGTGGAGAAGCGGGTGGTGAAGGCGGCGGGGAGGAAGGGAAAGGGTTGAGGTTGTGGAGTTGTGGCGGGGTGGAGGCAGCAGGTTCCTCGCTGCGCTCGGATTTCGTGGTTGAGGTGAGGTGAGAAGGATGCGGCCGAGCTTCACGCTGGGGATTGAAGAGGAGTATCAGACGATCGATCCGGAGACGCGGGATCTGCGGTCGCATATTGCGACGGAGATGCTGGCGCAGGGGAAGATTCGACTGGAAGAGCGGGTCAAGGCCGAGATGCACCAGTCGGTGATCGAGGTGGGGACGAGGGTGTGCTCGAACGTCGAGGTGGCGCGCGAGGACCTGTACGACCTGCGGCGGAACATGATCCGGCTGGCGGAGGAGAGCGGGCTGATGCTGGTGGCCGGAGCGACGCATCCGTTTGCGGACTGGAGGGCGCAGGAGATCTATCCGGACCCGCGGTACGACAAGGTGGTGGAGGATCTGCAGCTGGTGGCGCGGGCGAACCTGATCTTCGGGCTGCATGTGCATGTGGGGATCGAGGACAGGGAGGCGGCGATCCGGATCATGAACTCGATGCGATATTTTCTGCCGCACATCCTGGCGCTGAGCACGAATTCGCCGTTCTGGCTGGGGATGGAGACGGGGTATAAGAGCTATCGCGCGAAGGTGTTTGAGAACTTTCCGCGGACCAATCTTCCGGACAGCTTTGGGAGCTACTCGGAGTTCGAGAACTATGTGAATCTGCTGATCAAGACGAACTCGATCGATAATGCGAAGAAGCTGTGGTGGGATGTGCGGCCGCATCCGTTCTTCAACACGGTGGAGGTGCGGATCTGCGATATCCCGATGCGGGCCGAGGAGTCGGTGGCGATTGCGGCGCTGATCCAGGCGACGGCGGCGAAGCTGTGGCAGCTGCATGAGCGGAACCAGGACTTCCGGCAGTACTCGCGGGCGCTGCTGATGGAGAACAAGTTTCGGGCGGTGCGGTACGGGCTGCAGGGCAAGCTGATCGATTTCGGCAAGGAGAGGGAGGTGCCGGAGTGCGACCTGATCCTGGAGTACCTGAACTTTGTGGAGGACGTGGTGGAGGAGCTGGGATCGCGGGCGGCGGTGGAGCACATACGCACGATGATCAAGGAGGGCTCGGGTGCGGACCGGCAGCTGCGGGTGTGGCGCGAGACGGGGGATTTGAAGAAGGTGGTGGACTATATGGCGGAGGAGACAAGGGCGGGGTTGTAGGGCAGAGGCCGGGAACCAGGGAACAGGGTCAGAGATCAGCGAACGGCGGAGGTTTGGGTTGGGATTGGGAGAGACATGGAGCAGATGACGAAGGCTGGTGCGGGTACGGATCTTCGCGGGGTGGGGTTTCGGGAGGAGTTTCGCGAGGGGGCGCGGAATGCGGTGACGACGTGTCTGCGGATTGCGGCGGAGGAGAAGGTGACGCTGATCGCGGACGAGTCGACGGTAGAGATAGCGGCGGCGCTGGCAGCGGAGCTGGACGCGTGCGGGTGTGCGTGGACCGGGTTCGTGCTGGAGGAGCTGGCGGAGCGGCCGCTGAAGGAGATGCCAGGCGAGGTGCTGCAGGCGATGGAGAGCTCGGCGGTATCGATCTTTGCGGTGCAGGTGCAGCCGAATGAGCTGCGCAGCCGGATGCAGATGACCGACGTGGTGAATCGCCGGCACATGCGGCATGCGCACATGGTGAACATTACGCCGGAGGTGATGGTCGAGGGCATGCGCGCGGACTTCAACGCGGTGGACCGGCTGAGCCAGAAGGTGCTGGACAAGGTGCGCGCGGCGAGTTACGTGAGAGCGACGACGCCGGCGGGGACGAACATCTTCGCGGAGCTGGAGCCGAGCTACAGGTGGTTCAAGACGTCGGGGATTATCAGCCCGGAGAAGTGGGGGAATCTGCCCGGGGGAGAGTGCTTTACGGCTCCGGGGGAGGTGAACGGGGTGTTCGTGGTGGATGGTGTGGTGGGGGACTTTCTGTGCGCGCGGTTCG
>DATLMQ010000264.1:0-4005 GCA_035537215.1 Acidobacteriaceae bacterium | reverse complement strand
GTGGGTGGAGCAGAAGCAGCGCAACGGCAAGGTGATTACGGACTACCTGGCGACGCAGGCAGCGGGACGATATCTGAAGAGCATGATCGAGAGCGGGTATGACAATGGCCGCGAGTTCTACACGATGACGGTGGACGAGGTGCTGGAGCATGTGGACGCCGTGGTCCGCCAGGCGGGACGGACGGACAAGCTGCCGTCGTTGCCGGTGATAAATGCCGATGCGCACCCGGCGGAGCTGGACTTCCAGCTGCCGGGCGAGCCAGGCACTTTGGCCCAGGAGATGGGGCTGGGGGCCGGGAACAACACGCCAAAGGGCGCCGTTGGCGAGCGAGTTTCCCGATGAGTGTGTGCCAGCGATGAAGGACCGCAAGCAGATGACACGGCGGCGGTTTACGGTGAGTGCGGCGGCGTGGCCGCTGGCGCTGCGAGGGGTAGCCGAGGCGCAGGCTGGGGTGACGTCGCGGCAGGGATCGGCACGGTGGGTGCTGCTGGGCACGGATACGGGTAAGGGGATTTATCGGGCGCTTTGGAATCCGGTGACTGGGCTGCTGGGGTCGGCGCAGCTGGCTGTGGAAACGGTGAGGCCGGCGTTTCTGGCGAGGCACCCTTCCCTGCCGGTGGTGTATGCGGCGAACTCGGCGAGCGGGGCGGAGGCGGGGGTGTCGAGCTTTGCGCTGGACCTGACGCATGGCGGGCTGACGGCGCTGAACCGGGTGGGATCGCAGGGAGATGGGCCGTGCTTTGTGTCCGCCGACGCGACGGGCACGATGGCGTTTGTAGCGAACTATGCGGGTGGGAGCTTTGCGGCGTTTCGGCTGACGAACACCGGCGGACTGGCGCAGGCGATTGGAGTGTTCAAGTACAACCAGCCGACACATGGGCCGGTGGCGGAGCGGCAGGAGGGAGCGCATATGCACTGCGCGACGGTAGCTCCGGGAAATTCGTTTGTGATCTCGTGCGACCTCGGGGACGATGTGCTGCTGGTGTTTCCGGTAGGACCGGGGCGGGGGGATTATGTCCGGGTTCCGACGCGGGTGGCGGCAAGGCCGGGGTCGGGGCCGCGGCATGTGGCGTTTCATCCCAACGGCGAGTGGGTGTACTGCATTCACGAGCTGGACTGCACGATCGACCTGTACGACTGGCGCGTGGAGCGGGGGACGCCCGCGATGCGGATGCGCGAGGGGAGCACGGTGTCGACGCTGGCGCATGGGGCTTCGCTGACCGGGAATACGGCGTGCGAGATCGTGGTGAGCGACGACGGACGGTTTGTGTATGCGTGCACGCGGGGAGAGGATTCGATCGTGGTGTACAGCGTGGATGCGAGCACGGGTCTGCTGACGGAACAGCAGCGACTCAAGTGCGGGGGCAACGTACCGCGGTATATCGGGTTCGATCCGTCGCGGCGCTGGCTGTTGTGCTGCAACCAGGGGTCGTCGACGGTGACGACGTTCTCGCATGACCCGGCGACGGGGAAGCTGGGGACGCGGGCGCGGACGTCCCCGGTGCCGACGCCGATGTTTGCGCTGTGGGTTTGAGAAGCAATGAATTTCGAGTAGTCAAGGAAGGCAAAGGCGAGGGCCGGCTCCAGGAGCCGGCCCTCGGTGTTTGCGGATGAGGTTAGCGCTGGCGAAGGGCGCTGTTATCGAGGACGAAGCGGTACTTGACGTCGCCTTTGACGACGCGCTCGTAGGCTTCATTGACCTTGTCGTAGGTGGTCATCTCGATGTCGGCGACGATGTTGTGGTCGGCGCAGAAGTCGAGCATCTCCTGGGTTTCCTTCATGCCGCCGATGGCGGAGCCGGCCAGGGAGCGGCGGTTGGCGAGCAGCGAAAAGGGCTGCACGGAGAGAGGGACCTCAGGAAGGCCGACGAGGCAGAGGGTGCCGTCGAGCTTGAGCTGGCCGAGAAGGGCGTCCATGTCGTGGGGGGCGGAGACGCAGTCGAGGATGAAGTCAAAGCTGCCGGTGTGTTTTTTGAGGGACTCGGGGTCTTTGGTGAGGATGACGTCGTCGGCGCCGAGCTTTTTGGCGTCGTCGATCTTGGAGGCCGAGGTGGTGAACTGCACGACGTGGGCGCCGAAGGCGTGGGCGAACTTGAGGGCGAGGTGGCCGAGGCCGCCCAGGCCGACGATGCCGACCTTTTTGCCGGGGCCGGCGCCCCAGTGGCGGAGGGGGGAGTAGGTGGTGATGCCGGCGCAGAGGAGCGGGGCGGCGGCGGGGAGGGCGGCGTCCTTGAACTTGGGCGAGAGGGTGTGGACGAAGTGCTCGGGGGTGACGATGGTGTCGGCGTAGCCGCCGTAGGTACGCTCGCCGCTGCGGAGGGTGGCGTTGTAGGTGTCGACGGCGCCGCCATCGGAGCAGTAGACCTCGAGGTCCTTCCTGCAGTTGTCGCAGTGGAGGCAGCTTTCGACGATGACGCCAACGGCGGCGCGGTCGCCGACCTTGAACTTCTTGACGTCGGAGCCGATGGCGATGACGCGGCCGATGATCTCGTGGCCGGGGACCATGGGGAAGAGGTCACGGCCCCACTCACCACGTGCCTGGTGGATGTCGGAGTGGCAGATGCCGCAGAAGTCGATGGAGACGACGACGTCGGTGGGGCCGGGGTCGCGGCGGTCGAAGTGCCAGGGGGCGAGAGGCGCAGATTTAGATTGGGCGGCGTAGCCGAAGGATTTCAAAGAGAGGCTCCTGAGGGGGTTGGACTGCAGTGTTGGATACTTGGATGACTAGGCCCCTACCCCCCACCCTATTTTGCGCAAAGTCTTGAAATATTTGGAGTTAGGGGCGGACTTCGTGTACACGCCAGAGGGCAAAGTCTTGAAAGCAAATAACTTAGCCGGATAAGACTGTGCAAAGTCTTCAAAACAGGAGACTTGCACAGAATATCCATGCTAATGGAAAAGCCCGGCGAATGGCCGGGCTCACATCTCTTCAGGTTTTATTTTACAGCGTGTGTCAAGGGTGAATGCCCTTCGTTTTCTCCAGCGGGGCTGCTGCGAGGGCGAACTGACGCGGGGGGAGGATTGTGTGGCTGGGAGTTCCGGGCAGAAATCAGCCGCCGTTCAGGTTGTAGAGGACGGTATGTGGGGGACGCATGTTGATGAGCCGTTTTCGGGAAGGATAAAGCTATTCGTCGTAGTGGAGGAGGCTGAAGACGTCGAGGTCGGGGAACTTGTGGCGGCCCTTGAGGAAGTCGAGCTCGATGGCGACGGCGAGGCCGGCGACTTCGCCGCCGAGCTGGCGAACGAGCTGGACGGTGGCGTCCATGGTGCCGCCGGTGGCGAGGAGGTCATCGACGATGATGACGCGCTGGCCGGGCTGGATCGCGTCGCGATGGATCTCGAGGGAGTCGGAGCCGTACTCGAGGTCGTATTTGACCTTGGCGGTCTCGGCGGGGAGCTTGCCGGGTTTGCGGACGGGGACGAAGCCGGCGTTGAGGCGGTAGGCGAGAGCGGGGCCGAAGATGAAGCCGCGGGCTTCGATGCCGAGGACGAGGTCGACGTGCTTGCCGATGTAGTACTGGGCGAAGGCGTCGATGAGCTGGGCGAAGCCGGTCTTGTCCTTGAGGACGGTGGTGATGTCGTAGAAGAGGATACCGGGCTTGGGGAAGTCGGGGACGCCGCGGATGAGCTGCTTGAGCGGCTCGCAGTTGATGGGTGTTTGCATGTGGGTGTGAGGGGCTCCGTGCGTGCGTGAGTGAGGGTTGAAAGAGAGAGGGCTACCAGGCTCCGTGGATTTCGAAGCTCTGGAGGGAGGCAGCTTCGGCTTCGTCGAGTTCGTGCTCGATGATCTTGTCGACGCGGCTGCCGCGGGAGCCTTTGCGGAGCTCGGCGCGGAGGTCGGCGAGGTCTTCGGGGTCGCCGGCGGCGAGGATCTCGACGTCGCCGGCGTCGGTGTTGCGGACCCAGCCGCGGAGGTGGAGCTCGGCGGCTTCACGGTGGACAAACCAGCGGAAGCCGACGCCCTGGACACGGCCGCGAATGAGGAAGTGAAGAACCATAGGCGAG
>DATLMQ010000263.1:0-3022 GCA_035537215.1 Acidobacteriaceae bacterium | reverse complement strand
GGGGCGATCGGGCTGGGGCTGACGTGGGCGGTGCTGCTGCGGCCGGATCAGGGGCTGCTGGCAGCGGCGGTGGTGCCGGCGATGGTGTGGGTGGGGTGGCGTTTGGCGGGGAGTGCGGGGTGGGGCTACAGGCTGGGGCCGGCGGTGGTGGCTTCGGGGATCATGGCGGGGGCGCTGGGGCTGTGGGGGGTGCGGAACTGGAGGGTGTTTCATGTGGTGCAGCCGCTGGCGCCGCACGATGCGAACGATCCGGGCGAGGAGGTGGCGCACGGGTTTATGCGGTGGTACAGGACGTGGGGCGTGGGGTTTCCGTCGACGGTAAGGGTGTACTGGACGTACGACGGGTCGATGGTGTGGATGGAGGATCTGCCGGCGCGGGCGTTCGATGGGCCGTGGCAGCGGGCGGAGACGAAGACGATCCTGGAGCGGTACAACGAGGAGCAGGCGTCGACGCCGGCGGTGGATGCGGCCTGGGCGCGGCTGGCGGAGGAGCGGGTGCGGGCGCATCCGGTGATGTATTACGTGGGGCTGCCGGTGGCGCGGGAGCTGAACATGTGGTTCCGGCCGAGGGTGGAGCTGCTGAAGGTTCCGCTGGAGTGGTGGAGGGTGCGGGTGCGGCCGCGGGCGGCGATGGTGGCGTTTGTATTTGCGGCGGTGAATGGGGTGTATCTGCTGCTGGGGCTGGAGGAATGGAAGCGGTGGCGGCGGCGGGACGCGCTGGTGTGGTCGATGGTGGGGTTTTGCGTGCTGCGGTGTGCGCTGCTGCTGACGCTGGATAACTCGGAGCCGCGGTACACGCTGGAGTGCTTTCCGGTGGTGATTTTGTTTGCGGGGATGGCCGTGGGTGGATGGACGCGGCCGGGGTGGTGGCGGTCGGGGTGGTGGCGGTCGGGGCGGGAAGCAGGATCCTCGCTGCGGGCGGAATGACAGCGAGAGGCAGTCGCGCGTGGCTGTGGAGCTGTGGAGCGAGACGGATGGCGGTGAGTTGGGAGTTGTCAGCCGGGAGATGTGGGCTGGGGGCTCGGAAGCAGAGTGTCAGCCGGGACGCGATGGGGGCTCGGTCGCGGCTGTATGGGTTCGCTGTGGTCCGGGTTCAGGGGGCCAGTTTTCCAGGGGGCCAGGTTGCCAGTGGTTCTGGTGCTTTCTGGTTTAGGGGTTAGTGGGGGATGACGGTGGTGTGGGAGTCTTTGCGGATGGCGAAGGTTTTGCTGTCCAGCGAGGTGTTGACCTGGATGTTGGAGTAGATGGCGGTGCGGACGTCGCCCTGAGGGGTGAAGAACTTCTGCTGGAGCGAGACGCCGCGGGTGGGGTCGACCCAGACGGTGACGTGGGTGAACATGTTTTTCACGTTGGGGTCTTTGCTGACGAGGTCGAGCTTTTCGGTCCTGGTGCCGTTGATGGTTTCGGGGCCGTTGTCGGTGACGTCCCAGGCGCGGGCGAGGTCTTTGCCGCTGCCGCCGAAGCCGAGGGTGAGGAAGCTTTCGTACTTGGCCTGGTTGGCGCCGGCTTTGAAGACGTCGATCTGGTCGACGCCGGGGGTGAAGATCTGGAGCTGGGCGCCCTTGTACTCGAGGACCTTGGAGGGAGCTTTGGCGGGCTTGCCGTCGGGGCCGAGATCGAAGACGACGGAGCCCATCTCCATGTTGGCGCCGGCGCGGTTGAAATAGATGGAGCCGGTCTGGACGGTGGTGTCGTGGACGATCTTTTCGAAGAACTCCCAGCGGAAGTCGGCGCGGGCGTTGCGGAAACGCTGGCTGGCGGCGTCGAGCTGGGAGAGGACGGAGGTGAGCTGGGGGGACTGGGCGCGGGCGGGGAACGCCGGAAGGAGCAGGAGGCAGAGAGCAAGGCCGAGCTTGCGGAGGATCATAGGGAAGCGAACTCCTGGGACCGGGCGCGAGGGCGCGACGGTGTGGTTTGTCAGCTAGTTAGATGAGGATTTTCGGGAATAGTCGTGCGGGGGAGGGCCGGGATGTGGAGATCGCCTAGCGGTGAACGGTGACGTCGAAGGCGATGAGGTGGCCGTTGGTGTCCTGGACGGGGGAGACGCGCTCGACGGTGACGGGGCCGGAGATGGGCTGGATGATCTTCATGGCGGCGGTCTGGATGGCGGGGCCGGAGGCACCGTGGAGGTCGGCGGCGCGGACGGTGTAGATGAGGTGATCGGAGCCGGCGGTGTAGCCGGCGTGGCGGACGAGGACCTGGGTGGGCTGCAGGGGGAGCTCGGCGGCGGGCTTGTCTTTGAAGTCGATGAAGCGGGGAGCGAGGAAGAGGAAGAGAAGGATGAGGGTGACCATGACGTCGTAGTGGAAGCTGCCGCGCTTGTAGGTCCAGAAGATGTAGCTGCGAAGAAGACGAAGCGGATTCATCAGGCGACGCCTCGGATGGTTTGACGATGGATGACGGTCTGGCCGCCCATGTAGGGCTGGAGGGCAACGGGGATGCGGACGCTGCCGTCGGGCTGCTGATAGTTTTCGAGGACGGCGAGGTAGGTGCGGCCGACGGCGAGGCCGGAGCCGTTGAGAGTGTGGACGAACTCGGGTTTCTTGGAGCCTTCGGGGCGGAAGCGGATGTTGGCGCGGCGGGCCTGGAAGGATTCGAAGTTGGAGCAGGAGCTGATCTCGCGATAGGTCTGCTGGCCGGGGAGCCAGACTTCGAGGTCGAAGGTTTTGGCGGAGGAGAAGCCCATGTCGCCGGTGCAGAGGAGCATGCGGCGATAGGGGAGGCCGAGGCGTTCGAGGACGGTTTCGGCGTGGCGGGTGAGGGCTTCGTGCTCGGCGGTGGAGTCCTCGGGGCGGGTGAACTTGACGAGCTCGACCTTCTGGAACTGGTGCTGGCGGATCATGCCGCGGGTGTCTTTGCCGTGGGAGCCGGCTTCGGAGCGGAAGCAGGGGGTGTAGGCGCAGAAGGAGAGGGGGCCGCCTTCGAGGTCGATGACTTCATCGCGGAAGATGTTGGTGACGGGGACCTCAGCGGTGGGGATGAGCCAGTGGTCGGATTCCTGGAGCTCGCCCGGGGTGTAGGG
>DATLMQ010000262.1:0-7521 GCA_035537215.1 Acidobacteriaceae bacterium | reverse complement strand
TTAAAAAGTTCGAGGGGCACGCTTTGATCTGGTGCCGCTGGTCGCGCCATTGCGGCGCCGCACCGCCGGCTGCTTTCCAGGGGTATGTTACTGGGTCGATTCTAGCTGACTCGAAGCGGCAGCCGGAGACCACCTTCTGGCTCAGCCCAGACGCAGCTGCGGTGTCGGCTCGAGCGCCTCATCCGCAAACTGCCGTGCTACCAGCTTAGGCCATGCCGCGGCCGCAATCATCGCCGCGTTGTCGGTCGAAAGAGCGATCGACGGAAACCCCACCCGCAGGCCCCGCCGCTGCGCAGCCGCGGTCATTCTCTCGCGCAGCTCTCGATTAGCCGCAACACCGCCGCTGACCACCACCGCCTGCACGTCAAAGTGTTCGGCCGCCGCCATTGTCGTTCGCACGAGATACCTGGTGACCGAAGCCTGGAAGCTGGCAATCAGATTCAGCGTGTCGGGATCGAGCATCCCACGCGCCAACTGAAGCGCGTTGGCGTCCCCCGCCTTGGCCGTAAAGAGTCCCGCGTCACGTAGTGCGATCTCGCGCTGACAGGCGCGCGCGCGCATGCCGTTCATCTCCACGTAACGCCGGACCGCTGTCTTGATCCCACTGAACGAAAGGTCAAATCGTTGGCTTCCCGGTCCGGCCTCTACCGGCTCCCTTTTCAGCTTGGCCGCCGTGCGTCCACTCGCCTTAGTTTTAATCTGCGCGAACGAAAAAGGTACCGCGGTCGGATCCCCGTACTTCGCGAGAGCATCCATCCATGGGCCCCCGGGGTAGGGAAGACCCAGGATCTTCGCTGCCTTGTCGTAGGCCTCACCCGCAGCGTCGTCCAGCGTCTTGCCCACATTCCGATACGTCCAGGTGCCCTCCTCCATTCGGTCTGCCAAGTACACATGTGTGTGTCCCCCAGAGACAACCAGCGCCAGAATCGGGGCAGCTTCCGCAAGGGCAGTTTCAGCCTCCATCAGAACCGCGTGGATATGGCCTTCCAGGTGATTCACCGCAATCAGCGGCCGCTCCGATCCATAGGCAAGCGCCTTGGCGAAGGTGATGCCAACCAGCAGCGCACCTGCAAGACCGGGTCCCTCCGTCACCGCGACCGCTTCGAGATCGTCATAGCCAACCTGCGCCTGCCGCATCGCCTCCCGCACCACAGGCACAATGGCCCGTAGATGCTCGCGGCTCGCCAGCTCAGGTACAACGCCCCCATAGTCCGCGTGCACCATCTGTGACGCGACTACGTTCGCCAGCACCTCTCGACCCCGCCGCACCACGGCTGCAGAGGTCTCATCGCACGAGCTTTCGATGCCGAGAATCAGTCCTTCAGGCACATTCACCATCGTACAAGCGAGTACGCTGCTTCGCTGTCACATCAGAGCTTCCCTGTGACCTTCGGTCTGTTGCCGCATCCAAGCAGCATGGCTCGCCACCACAGTCCGAAGTATGCCGCCGCCCTGCAGATCGCCCAGCGGCTCACGGCGCTCGGACATGTGGCTTACTTTGCCGGTGGCTGTGTGCGCGATCTGCTGCTTGGCCGCGAGCCGCACGATTATGATGTCGCAACCTCGGCCACTCCGGACATCGTTCAGCGCGCATTTCCGCACACTGAAGCCGTCGGGGCTCACTTCGGCGTCGTCCTCGTGCTGGAGCGGATCGAGACTGAACGCATTTCCACCGAAGTCGCCACCTTCCGGCACGACGGCGCATATAGCGACGGTCGCCGTCCCGACTCCGTCCAGTTCTCAACCGATCCCCGTGAAGATGTGCTCCGACGCGACTTCACCATCAACGGACTCCTGCTCGACGCGCTGGCATACGATCGAGACGAGAAGCTCGAGAGTTGCGTGCTCGACTTCGTAGGCGGCCGCAGCGACCTCGCAGAGAATATTCTGCGTGCCATCGGAGAGCCGGAGCGCCGCTTCGCAGAGGACAAGCTCCGGATGCTCAGGGCTGTCCGATTCGCTGCTCGCATGCACCTCTCCATCGACCCCCGGACTTTCTCTGCAATTCATGGGCAAGCACCTTCTATAGGCCAGGTCTCATGTGAGCGCATTCGTGACGAACTGACCCGGATGCTCACCGAAGGCGCCGCCCGCCACAGCTTCGAACTGCTGGACCAAACTGGACTCCTCCCGGAGGTGCTCCCCGAGGTGTCTCGAATGAAGGGGGTTGAGCAGCCTCCGGAGTATCACCCTGAAGGGGACGTCTGGGCTCATACCCTGATACTGCTCGATCATCTCCCGGCGGGAGCCAGCCCGACACTCGCCTGGGGCATGCTGCTACATGACATCGGCAAACCCGCCACGTTCACGCCGCCGGATCCCAACCGCGCCGCCGACAGGATTCGCTTCAACGGGCACGTCGATGTTGGCGTCGCCATCGCTCGCGGCATTCTCAACCGCCTCCGCTTCTCCAACGACGATTGCACCCAGATCCTCGCGCTAGTGAAGCATCACATGCAGTTCGGTGACGTCATCAGAATGAAGCAATCCACTCTGAAACGCTTCTTGCGGCTGCCTAGGTTCCACGAGCACCTAGCCTTGCACTTCGCCGACGTGATGAGCTCGCACCATAAGCTGGGCATGTACGAATACGCGAAGGAGAACCTCGAACGTCTTGGAGAGGCCGAAATTAAGCCCGACCTTCTCCTTACAGGACAGGATCTGATCGCTGCAGGCTATCCTCCGGGCCCGCGCTTTCGCGAGATGCTTACGGCGGCCGAAGACGCGCAGCTTGACGGCACGATCGCAAGCCGCGATGAAGCGCTGACCTTCATCGCAGAGCGATTTGGCCCACCTGCGTGAGCGTCTCCGAAGCATCTGACCGCTATAGGATCCACCGCCAATGGGCAGGGGAGTCGCGTCATGGAAGTGCTGATACTCGGGGCGGGCATGGCAGGCCTGACGGCCGCTCGTGCGCTGGCCTCAAGCGGCGTAAGCGTCACCGTTCTTGAGGCCCGAGATCGCGTCGGCGGACGTATCTTCTCTACAGCCGTCCGCGACGGTGTCACCGTCGAGCTGGGTGCCGAGTTCGTCCACGGCCGGGCGCCCGAACTCTGGGCCCTGCTCTACGAGTGCGGCGCCGAAACCACGGAGCGCGATGGTTCCATCCTGCGCGAACTGCGGCACAACCATATCATCGAAGATCTCCAGACCGAACAGGACGATCTCTTCAGCCCGCTCACTCAGCTGGCGCAGCTGTCGAACGACGTCTCCTTCGCCGCTTGGCTGCAGGCGAGCGAGATCCCGGAGCATCAGCGTAAGGCACTCCTGGGCTACGTGGAGGGTTTCAACGCGGCCGACGCCAACCGAATCAGTGCTCGTGCCCTCGGCCTGCAGCAGGTGGCCGAGAATGAGATCGAGGGCGACTTGGCCTGGCACGTTCGCGGCGGCTACGCGCGCCTCACGGATTTTCTAGCGCACCGGTTTCAGGACCTCGGTGGAACATTGCGGTTGAACTGCACCGTCCGCTCCGTACACTGGCGGCCCGGAAAGGTGCGAGTCCACACCAGCGCCGGCGAGTTTCGAGCATCGCACTGCATCGTCACCCTGCCCCTCGGAGTGTTGCAGCAGGCCGGTCCAGACGCCGCTCTGCGCTTTTATCCCGAACCCGCGGCACTCAGCGCAGCACGGCGATTGGTGATGGGCAACGCCTCCCGCTTCACCATGACCTTCCAAGAGCCCTGGTGGCAGAACGCGCCCCGTCTCAGGCCTGAAGCGCTCCGCACCCTGAGCTTCCTCTTCACGACCGAGCGTATGCCGCCGGTTTGGTGGACGTCGCACCCCGAACCCACGTTACCGCCTATGCTTACCGGCTGGGCCGGTGGTCCTTCCGCTGCAGCCCTAGCAGGTCAAGATCCTGCCGAACTCGGCCGCGTGGCCTGCCGCACCCTTGCGCACGTGTTCGATGTCCCAGAGCCACGAATCCTTGATGCTCTGCTCTCCACGCACATGCATGACTGGGCAGCGGATCCGTTCGCCCGTGGTGCCTACAGCTATGTGCCCGTTGGTGCGCTCGACGTTCCTTCGGCCATGGCACAGCCGGAAGCCCAAACTATCTTCTTCGCCGGCGAGCACACAGACATCACCGGGCACTGGGGAACAGTCCACGCCGCGCTCCGGTCCGGCTTGCGCGCTGCCACTCAATTGTTGGCTTCTGAATGAAGTGAACACCGCTGGGCATCGTTGCGTGCGCTACAACTCACAGCATCCAAAGTGGCAAAGGGAGGGCACCGGATAGCATCTCCTCTCGAACTCCGGCATGACTCAGCCGCTGATCGCCGCCATCGCTGTCTGCCCGAGCACGTAAAGGGCCCACCAGCCGAATACCACAACAGCGGCGGCCCCGCGCTTTATCCCGGCCACGATGGACACCCCAATCGTCAGCAGAACCGCGCTCCAGGCTGCGAACACGTCCACTGAAGAGAGCAAGGTGATCAGCCAGCGCGGGGAGCCTCCCCCTTGGAGGTAATACCCTGCGTTCGTCCCCAGGGTGTTCTTGATATTGAACGAGTCGCTCTGCATTCCCGCCAGTAGCGTCACGATCGTCAGCAGCGAGATGAAGGCCAAGGGGAGCGTCCCATAAAACCAGACAGCGAGCATCTGGCTATAGCTCGCGCGTCCTCCGAAGCCAAAGTTCGCGGTGGCCAGAAACAGCCCGGCGATGACGCACCCGGCCAGCACAATGAAGACCGGAGCGATGTACATGAAACGGAACTGCATCTCGATACTCGACCGGATTCTCGCCGCGTCCCCGGGAGAGGCATTGCTGATGCGGTCTTCCAGAGAGCCGCTGCTGTGCACCACGGAGTCGACCAGCGTCGGCAGCCCCACCTTGTGCAGAACCACATATGCGAACGCCAGGCTGAACGCGCACACCAGCAGCACTGGAAGCCACCAGCTTGCATTGCGCCGTATATCTGTAAATGTCTTGCTCGGTGCGACAAACGTATCAGCGAGCCGCTCCAGTTGCGATAGCGGCCGACCTTCCGGCACTGTCACCTGCTGCTGCATGAACCAACTCCGGGGTACTTGATTTAGTCAGGAGGATCGACCGCAGTGTACCCCGGCGTGTAGACCGGCAGAAGTCCTTCACGCCAGCAAAGGCCTTCCCGACTCAGCACTTACTCGCGCGTAGCCGCGCCCACAGCGGCAAGCATGTCCAGCGCATACGCCAGGCCTCGCCTGCTGTCCTCACCCCGGAACTGTCGAAGCAGAGAGAGCAGGCTGGGAGGTTTGTCCTGCACCCTCGGGGCTTGGCGGTCGAGCGCCCGGCTGAACTTGTACAGCATCTCCGGATCCAGCGCTGCAATAATCCTGCCCAGTGCGATCATGTTGCGCACCGCGTTAATTCCGTCGGCGGAGTTCGCCGCTTCCGCCAGCTTGCCCGCAATGATGTCGCGTCCGCCGATCAGTCCCTGCGCCAGGTCGAGCACGCCCTTCTCATGGGAGGCCTGCAGCAGATCCCATGCCGCCAGCAGCGCCTCCGCATGTTCGCGCGGCGCACTCTCTACTCGCCGCATCAGCTCCTGCTGCGGATCTACCGGAAGCGGCTTGTACGTGATCGGGTTCGCCATGGTCGGAGTCTCCTGCCTCTTTTCTCGCTACGCTTGCTTCCGGCATCTTGTAAAGAGCTCGGCTTACACCAGCTCCATCGTCTTGATCTGCACCAGCTTGTCCTGTCTTCGCGTTCCAGGCACATGATAGTCAGCCCGCGCGCGCCGAGCCTCTACATCCACTCCGTCCGTAGGCGTGCGTTGACCGAAGCGGAAGTTCCTGCGTGGCAGCGGCGACTCTCCGATATCCGGCAGCGGGGTCATCTTCACTGAGAGTTCCTTGTACGCCGGCGTATGCGTCGCGCGGTCCAGGTGAGAGCTCGTCATCTTGTTCACCGGCTCTACCGTCGAGTTCATGGGCATGTACATCTGCTTGCCTTGCACGCGGGAGGTCACCAGCACGCGCACCCTCACGAACCCGTACGGGCTGTCGAGCTGAACCAATCTGCCCGATTCCAGGCCCCGCTCAGCCGCAAGCTCAGGCGAAACCTCGAGAAACGTATCCGGCGTGATTGCCTTGATCCCCGGGACCTGGTAGCTCATGTTTCCCTGCTCGAAATGCTCCAGCAGCCTGCCGTTGTTCAGATGCAGATCGTACGTCTCATTCGCCTCTTCACTGGGCGGGGCATACTCCAGCGGATGAAACGATGCTCTTCCGTCTGGGAATGGAAAGCTGGTCTCTCCGAGATATAGACACGGCTGGTCCGTGCCGTCCTTCTCCACCGGCCACTGCAGGCTCTTATATCCTTCCAGCCGCTCGTAGGTCACGCCTGCAAACGTCGGTGTCAGCCGCGCCACTTCGTCCATCACATTGGACGGATGCTCATACCGCCACCCGCCCGCTCCGCCCATGCGCTTCGCAATCATGACCAGGATCTCCCAGTCGGGCTTGGAATCCCCCAGCGGCTCGAACACCTTATAGAGGCGCTGAATGCGACGCTCGGTGTTCACAAACGTTCCTTCTTTCTCGAGAGACGGCGCCGCGGGCAGCACCAGGTCTGCATAGCGGCAGGTCTCCGAGAAGAAGATGTCCTGCACTATCAGGAAATCCAGCAGCCCGAACGCCGAACTCACATCGTTCGCATTCGCGTCAGAGGTGATGGTGTCCTCGCCCTTGATGTAGAGCGCCTTCAGTTTGCCGTCATGGATCGCCGTAATCATCTGCCGGTTGTCATGTCCTACTGTGGTCGGCAGCGTCACGCCCCAGTCTGCCTCAAACTTCGCGCGAACCTCCGCATTGTCGACCTTCTGATATCCGGGGTACACATCCGGCATCGACCCGAAGTCGCTCGCTCCCTGCACGTTGTTATGGCCACGCAACGGATACGCTCCTGTTCCGCGCCGTTTGAAGTTCCCCGTCGCCAGCAGCAGGTTGCAGATAGCCGTAGACGTATCCGACCCTCCGCAGTGCTGCGTCACTCCCATAGCCCACAGCACGCACACACGCTCCGCCGCCGCAATCTCATCCGCCACCTGCTTCAGCGTAGCCACAGAAATCCCTGTCACCTGCTCCGCATACTCCAGCGTGTACCGCGCCAACGTCTCCCGGTACTCCTCCCACTTATTCACCCACCTATCGATGAACTTCTGGTCATGCCGTCCCGTATCGATCAGGCACTTCGTCACTGCCGACAGCCATACCTCATCCGTCGACGGGCTCGGCTGCAGGTACATATCGGCCCTCTCGGCCATCTCGTTCCTGCGCAGGTCGCTCACAATCAGCCGCTGTCCGCGATGTTTATGCGAGCGCTTCACCCGCGTCGCCAACACCGGGTGACTCTCCGCCGTGTTCGACCCCACAATGATCACCAGGTCCGCTATCTCGATGTCCGCGATCGATCCCGTATCCCCTCCATACCCCACCGTGCGGTTCAGGCCCTTACTCGCCGGCGTCTGGCAATACCGTCTGCAGTTATCGATAGTGTTCGTTCCCTTCACCGCCCGTGCGAGCTTCTGCATGAGATAGCTC
>DATLMQ010000261.1:0-5211 GCA_035537215.1 Acidobacteriaceae bacterium | reverse complement strand
CGGCGGCTACTCCGGATCGAACTACTCCGGCTCGCGCCAGTCTGCCGGTGGAGCGGGAAGCGGTGGCGGCCACTCGCAGCCACCCGCCAACGACTATGCCGACCAGGGCATCACCGACGAAGACATCCCCTTCTAGTCTCGCCGGTGCCTGCTGTCTTTTATCCCATGCGTCGTCCCCTGCTCGCCGTGCTTGCGCTCGCCGTCTCGCTCACGCCGGCGTGTGCGCAGCGCCACAGCGGCATCACCTCGCCGCCGACGGCTCCGCCGCCACCACAAGCCGCGCCACTGCCGCCTGAGCCCATCGTTGCTATCAGCTCGGGCATGGGACCGCTGCAGCTCACGCAGGCGAACGTCGTGGTCCCCGCGCCGGGCACCTTTGCGGGTCAGCTCCGTGCCGACGATGAGAGCATCCGTGCCGCGGCGTTCTCCATCCTCGGGATTCCGGCGGCTTATCTCGCGCACGGAAGCGCGCCGGTGCCGCACACCGTGCAGCTGGATTTCGTGCCGCTCGGCAACACGGAGGAGCTGGACGCCATTCTGACGGTGGAGCTCGATCTCCACCTCGTGAGCGCGATCCTTGTTCCGGCCGAAGGCGGCTGGCGGCGCATCGCCAACGTGACCTACACGACGGCGTTCGCGGATCCGAATACGAATCTCGGGACCTTTCTGCGCAGCAGCCGGTCCGCGCTGGAGCCGCAACACTACGTGGCTGTGTTTCACGGCGTGAATCTGTCTCCCACCGGCGATCTCACAGAGAGCGAGGCACACCTGCGGGTGCTCAACGATCACGCGGTGATCACGATCAGCTTTGCCTCGCGGGAGCGCCTGTGCGAGCCCACGCGGCTGCAGGGCCGCGTCCCGCCTCACGAGTGCGAGGTGACCGAGCGCTGGATGCAGCCGCAGCCGGCCGAAGCTCTCGGGAATGTCGTTCTTGTCAGCGCTACCGGGCGGGTGCTCGCGCATGAAACCATCGACCCGGTCACCCGCTCCCATCTCTTCGACTTCGCGCGCGGGCGCTCCTATCTTTGCCAGCCGTTCCTGTTCTCTGAACAGGGCTCACGCTACGAACCCACGGCGAACGCGGCTCCCTGCTTCACGCGACCGGGACCCGCGCCGGCTCCTGGCACAGCGCCCGGCCCAGGCAACAGCCCCGCACCGCAGGGGCCGCCGGCTTCCGGCCCTGCTGCTTTCAGCGGACGTCGCTAGAGCACCCCTGGCGGCCTCGATCGCGCATCGCTTCTTTACAACTACAGACCTGTTGAATCCGATCACCTAACGCATCCAATTCCCTCGTTATGCCTCTCTCCAAGTTCGCGTCCATCGCCTTCGCCGCAGCCCTGTTCTGCACGCCCGCACTCCGCGCCCAGTCGCCTCTGCAGCCGCATACGCTGACCTACGCCCCGGGCAAGACCATCACGCTTTCGCTGCCGGCACCGCTGGAAATCAACGTGGCGGCGAGCGGCCTGCGCCGCGTGCGCTTCCTGGCACAGTCTCCCGACGGCCGCATCTTCGCCACCGGCATGTACAACCTGGCCGACAACACACGCGGGGCGGTGTACATCCTCGACGGCTGGGACGCGAAGACCCACAGCTTCACCCGCGTCACGCACTATCTGGATCATCTCCGCAATCCGAACAACCTCGCCTTCTGGACCGATCCCGCCACGCACCAGAGCTGGCTGTACCTTCCGCTCACAGAGAGGCTGGTGCGCTTCCGCTACACGGCGGGCGACACGCATCCCACCTCCGACCCTGAGACGCTCATCCGTTTTCCCGACTATGGGCTGAACTACAAATACGGCGGCTGGCACCTGACCCGTACGGTCGCCATCGCGACGCTTCGTGGCGCCACGCGCCTCTACGTGGCGGCAGGCTCCTCCTGTAACTACTGCAAGGAGCGCGAGGTGCTGCGCGCCGCGGTCGTCAGCATGAAACCGGATGGGACCGATCAGCGGATCGTGGCGCAAGGCCTTCGCAACGCGGTCGATCTCCGGTTTCTCCCCGAGCTCGACAAGGGCTCTCTGTTCGCCACGAACATGGGCGACGACCATCTCGGCGACCGCCTCCCCGAGGACACCGTCTTCGAGCTCGACGCCGACAGCCGCGGATGGGGCATCGGTTCCGTGAACACCGGGCCGGATGGAGCCTCGCCCTGCGGAGCTGCAGCCAACGGCTGTGTCACCGTGCTCCCGTTCCACTATGGCTGGCCCACCTGCTACTTCGCGGGAGGCAAGCCCATCCATGACACCACGCCGCTGCCCGTGATGCCGCCGCCCGGCGACCTTGCAAGCGAGTCCGAACGCCCCGCCGGCGCTGGCCCGCCGAGCCACAGCCGATCGCCGGAGTCCGACCCCGACTCTCCCTACGGCGCACAGCCGGGCATGGCCACCGCGGGCACGAATCTCACGGCTGGAGGGGGTCAAGCCTCCAGGTCCGATCCAAATGCGAAGCTGGGTCACGCGCCCGCACCGCTCTCCTCCTGCGAACAGGTTCCCGCCGCCTACACGACCTTCTCCGCGCACTCTTCGCCGCTGGGTCTGTCCTACTTCGGTGCGGACAACGCAGCGCTCCGCAATACGTTCCTGGTGGCGCTGCACGGGGCCAGCCACCCGCGCATCGGCACCGGCTACCGGCTCGTCCGCTTCACCGCGCAGGATCGCACCCCACGCGATTTCCTCACCGGCTTTCTCACGGTTGACAGCTCCGGCCGTCCGCAGGTGCACGGCCGCCCCTGCGGTCTTCTCCGCCTCGGCCCAGACACCTTCCTGCTCACCGACGACTTCCTCGGGCTGGTCTACTACATTCACCCCCAGGGTCGATAGGCGTTCGTGGCCAGCATGTGTGCGCACACGCGCTGGGGGCTCCCTGCCGTTACACTTGAACTCGCCATGATCGACGAAACCACCTTTCGCCGCGAGTCCGACCGCGCTCTCGAAGCGCTGAAGCAGTCCCTTATCCGCGCGGAGGAGGAGATCGGCGAATTCGAGGCTGAAGAAAAGAACGGTGTGCTGAACATCCTCTTCGACGACGGCAGCGCCAAGTTCGTCTTCACCCCCAACACCCCCGTCCGCCAGGTCTGGATCTCCGCGCAGTCCACCTCGTTCAAGCTTGAGTGGAACCAATCCACACAGGCTTTCACGCTGCCCCGGACGGGCGAAGATCTCCGCACCCTCACCGAGCGCCTGCTTCGTGAACAGCTCGGCGACGATTCTCTTTCGCTCAGCTGATCCGGTCCCGCACGCCCCCTATGCCTCTTCTTTCTGTCGCGATCATCACGCTCAACGAAGAGGCCAACCTCGAGCGCACGCTTGCGAGCGTAGCCTTCGCCGACGAGATCGTCGTGGTCGACTCGGGCTCCACCGACCGCACCGTCGAGATCGCCCGCGCTGCCGGGGCTCGTGTCACCGAGCGCCTCTGGCCGGGTTTTTCCGCGCAGAAGAACTTCGCCATCAGCCAGTGCACCGGCACATGGGTGCTTTCGCTGGACGCCGACGAAGAGCTCTCCCCTGAGCTTCAGCGGCAGATGCAGACGATGCTGCGCTCCAATCCACCGGCCGACGCGTACTTCCTCAAGCGCCGCAACCTGTTCCTGGGCCGCTGGATCAAGCGCGGCGGCTTTTACCCCGATCCCAAGCTGCGCCTCTTCCGTCGCAGCGCGGCAAACTTCGAAGGCACCCCACAGTTCGAAGAGCGCCCCGTCCACGAGACCATCACCTTTGACGGGGTCTCCGACACGCTGGATTTCGACCTGATCCACCATGCGTATCCGACGCTCTCCAGCTACATCGAGCACATGGACCGGTACAGCAATCTGGGCGCGGATCTGCTGGCCGCGAAAGGACGCACCAGCCGTTCGCTGCCCGGGTTCGTCGCACACGTATGGATCGTGCCGGCTCTTGCGTTTCTGTGGAACTACATCGCCCGCCTGGGATTTCTCGATGGCCGCGAAGGCCTGCTGCTGCACCTCTACCACGCTGTCTACACCAGCTGGAAGTACGCTAAAGCATGGGAGCTCGCACATCAGCGGACGGCCCCCAGCTCCCCCAGCACAGCTGGACAGTAGAAAGTGGTTAGCGGCCCGTGCGGTCGATCGACAACGACCCTGCACTATCCACTAACCACTAACCCATCGACTCTTCGAGTCCTTCACCTACCAGGGCAGCGTTTCGCCCAGGTGGATGTACTTGCCCGTCGGGCCATCTTCGCCCAGCGTCGCCAGCGCCACGCTGGTCTTCGCTCCGTCCGGGACCTCCATCGGCGCGGCGTCGCCGCCGAGGTCGGTCTTCACCCATCCAGGATGCGCCGAGTTCACCTTGATCTTGGTGTCGCGCAGCTCATGCGCGAGGTGGATCGTGTACATGTTCAGCGCCGCCTTCGACACGTTGTACGCCAGCGTCTTCATCTCGTAGATCGGCGAGCCCGGCGTGGCATGCAGCGTCAGCGAACCCAGGATGCTCGAGAGATTCACGATGCGCGCGGCGGGCGCTTTCTTCAGCGCCGGCAGCAACGCCAGCGTCAATGCATGCACGGCGAAGAGGTTGGTTTCAAAGGTCTTCTGCAGCTCGTCCAAGCTTGTGCCGGCCACACCCTGCTTGCCCCACGTAGTGTCGAAGTTCACGCCGGCATTGTTGATCAGCGCATCCAGCTTGCCGCCGTACTCGCTGTCGATCAGCTTGGCCGCGGCGGCGATGTCGGCCGCCGAGGTCACATCCAGCTTCACGGCGCGGGCCTGCACACCGTCGGCCTTCAGCTCGTCCACGGCAGCCTGTCCCCTGCTCAGATCACGCGCACCCAGCAGGATCGTGTAGCCCTTCTTGCCTAACTGGCGTGCCGTCTCCAGACCAATGCCCTTGTTGGCGCCACTGATCAGCGCCACCTTTGTCTCCGCCATCTGCTTACTCCTTCACCGCTTGACTCGCGCCGTTCCCGGGCGCAGTCATCCGATGCAGCAGAGCGCCGAAACGGTCCGCATAAGTTTTCGGCATCTCACGCCGTTTCATGTCGCGACCCACCACCACGTGCACCGTCTCGCCCTCGCAGAGTACCTGTTCATCGTCCGCCCGCAGAATCGCATACCGGAATCGCACGATGGATCCACGCAGCGCCGCCAGGCTCGTGCGCACCAGCAGCTCCTCGTCGTAGCGCGCCGGAGCCTTGTACCGCGCCGTCGCCTCCACCACCGCGATCAGCGCTCCTTCCTCCTGCTCCATG
>DATLMQ010000260.1:0-10041 GCA_035537215.1 Acidobacteriaceae bacterium | reverse complement strand
CTTCGGGTGATAGATCTTCTGCGGGTCACGCTGGTCGGTGACCGTCATCGAAGCCTTCGCCAGCTCCGTTTCAAACGCCAGAATATTCTGGGCATCCGCCCGCGCCTGCTGCGGTGCCTCGCCGGCGAACGAAAGCATCTTCGTGATGTGTTCGGCATACTGCTGGCGGATCTGCTTGTCCTTGTCGCCGGTACGCGTGTAGTAATCCCGTTCCGGCAGCCCGAGCCCGCCCTGGTCGACAAACGCGATCTGCTTGGTCGAATCCTTGAAATCCTGCATCTCCCCGAACCCGAAGAAGACATCCACTCCATAGCGCTGGAGCTCACCCGTGAGATAAAGCAGCCCTGGCTTGGAGACCTTTTCGATCGCGCCGAACAGAGGCTGCACCGGCCCGAGATCCTTCTGCTCGATCTCCGCCGTGTTCATGCACGCCGCGTACGCGTCGCCGATCTTCTGCTGATTCGCCGTCCGTGAACCGTTGCCGGACGCATACTTCTCCAGGATCCCGTTCAGCTCCTGCGTGTTCACGTTGTACAGGATGTAGAACTGATCCACGTCGGATTGATCGGCCGGGATAGGATGATTCGCGGCGAAGTTGCCGCACGCAAACTTGTAAAAATCGGTGCAGGGATCCGCATTTCGATCGATCGACGATAGATCGAACGCGGGCGACGGCGTGTACCGCGTCATCGGGCCCGCTGCCGACGAAGGCGCGGCGCTCTGTGCTACCACCGGGGGCGCGGGGGCCACCAGCGTGAACATCCCAACGGCAAGCAAACCTGAACACGACATAAGGGCCGCGCGAAGCGACCGGCGCTGAAACATAAGAGGTGTCTCCCAAACTGGCACGTAGCCTATACCGTCTATACCGGACAGCAGGGCCTCTGGTTCCCTGGATTGGCCGGCACGACGCCATCTGTGCCAGAGTAAATGGAGGCGGTATGGGCATGAATCGGGCCACACAGCACCGAGCTGAACGCCTCGGCCAGGCGCGACGCCCCTGGCTCCTGGGAGCCTCACTCGTGGCTACCCTCGCCCTCGTGCTGCCCACCTTGCGCGCCTCGGCCGCCAATCGGTCCCCCTCTGCCCCCTGGGTCTCCCTGGAGATGAAGTCCCTGGGCATCCCTCCGGTCCCGGCGCAGTTTCTCACCTACGGCCTCTCCATGCTGTCGGTCAGCATCGTGGATAACACCCATCTTCTGCTCACCTTCGCCACGCGCGGCCTTGTACCCCGGCTACCGGACGATCCGCCCGAAGACGACGACCGCATGGTCGCCGCGGAGCTCGTCGAGCTGCCCTCAGGCCGGGTCCTCGCCCGTGCGGACTGGCATCTGCACGATCACGGCCAATACCTCTGGAGGCTGGGCCACGGACGGTTCCTCGTCCGCTCCCGCAACTCCCTTGGGGTCCTTGCCCCTTTGGCGTTGCTCCGCTCGGAAAACCCCTTGGCCGCCGCTGCCCTCCCGGACCGGCCGGGGCGCCCCATCATGGCCCAGGTCTCCCCCGATGGTGCGGTCGTCATGATCGAAAGCCAGCTGCCTGCGTCCCCGACGATGGATCAGACAACCCCCGGCGCCCCGGCAGAGCTGCGGCCGCGTGAGGCTGCCCCGGTGCTCATCGACTTCTACAGGCTGCAGGGTGGGGATGCTCCCGGTTCCACGCTCTCGGTGCGCGGCGCCGGGGTGGTCCGTTCCCCCACGGCGCTGATGCTCCCCCTCGACGGCGACGGCTATCTCTGGCCCGGCGAGGGCCAACGGAGCCGATGGGCGGTGAGCTTCAATGAGTTCGGCGGCAAAAGTGTGCCCGTCGGCACCGTCGACAGCAGCTGTATGCCGCGGCTGCAGATGGTCAGTCGCTTCCAATACCTGGCGTTCGCCTGCCAGGGGTCCGACGATCGCCAGAAGCTGCACGCCTTCGGCATGGACGGACATGAGAACTGGCAGGAAAGCCTCCCCGGACCCTTCACCCAGCCCGTCTTCGCCTTCGCCCCGGATGCCGGCCGCTTCGCCATGAGCCGCATCTCCGCTCCCATCGGCATCGTCACGGATTCCGTCGTCCCCGACAGCGCCACCCAGGAGGTGCGGGTCTATCAGACCGAAAGCGGCGACCTCCTGCTTCGCGTCCCGTGCACTCCCGTCCTGCGCAATGCCGAGAACTTCGACCTGTCTCCGGACGGAAGCCTCTTGGCCGTCATCAACGCCGGTGCCGTCCAGGTCTACCGGCTCCCCACACCCACGGAAAAGGACAAAAAGGAACTGAAGGAGGCCGCCGACTTTGCCCCTCCCAGAGCTGACGGCCCCGTGCTCCTCACCCGGCTCACGCGGTCGACCGGTGCAGCCGAGTTCCCCACCGCCGAAAGCACCACAGCCTCTCCGAAGCTCCCTAACGCCTCCGGCTCCCCGGCTCCCTCAACTGGCGCGGATGCGGATACAGCCAGCGGAGCCGCAGCGCCTCCGCCCGCCCCGGACACAGCTCCAGCCGCCGCAGCGCCCCCAGCCCCCCGCGGCCCGACATTGCCCGACGAACGGTCCGGGGCGGAGTTAGGCGACGCGACAGGCCAGCCGCGTCGGCCACCCTCGCTGCTGAATCCTGGAGAGAAAGCCGAATATCACGACAGCGACAAGTCGAAGCAGCCCCAGTAGGCCCAAACCAGCTCCGAAGTTTGCCGCTCAGTGAAATGGCAACAGGCCGGCGAGAGCCGGCCTGTTGCGCTATATCTGGAATTCAGGCCTGGTTACGCGGCCTTGGTCGCCAGCGCCTTCAGGCGGGCGTTCAGCCGGCCCTTGTAGCGGCTGGCGGTGTTCTTGTGGAGCACACCCTTCTGCACGCTCTTGTCCAGAATCGAGACGGTCGAGCGGTACTGCTCGGTGGCGGCCTTCGCGTCGCCGCCGGTCATGGCCTCGCGCATCGCGCGAAGCGCGCCGCGGAGCTTGCTCTTGTTGGCGCGGTTGACCGCCGTACGTGTGACGGTCTGGCGTGCGCGCTTCAGGGACGAGACATGATTAGCCATCAGAAACTCTCTTTGGTTACCCGAACGTTGCGGGAAATGTGGGATGCAGGCCCGACAAGGCTGGTGCGGACACAGTACTGCCGCATCCTCTGCAACACCTAAGTCTAGCCTGCCGTGGGCCGCTGGTCAATCAGAGACACCCCGCGCCGGGCGGACAGCCCCTGGTTCCTGCCCTGATTTCCTCCCTTGACGTGGCCGGAGGTGGGGATTACGCTTGCGCCAACATCGGCATTCGATTGGGAACCCTTACCAATCCGGCTGGGGCAGGGCGAGCGGCGGATTCCCGCGGCAGCTCTCTCCCGGAGCGCACCGCTCTCCTCTTTTCCACATCTAATCTTCAGCAGTCCTCTGACGGAGGTCAGGTCCCTACTTGTTGAAAAAATCGCTCCACCTCACGCCCGGAATCGAGCCGCTGTATGGCACACGCGACGAAAACCTTCGTCTCCTGGAAGACGGTTTGGGAGTTCAGATCGATCTTCGGTCCGACTCCATACAGGTGATGGGCGAACCCGACGAAGTAGCCCGTGTGGAAGGCATCTTCGTCGACTTCGAACACCTCCGGCGCGCGGGCGTGCATCCTCACAACGGCGAGTTGAACGCTCTGCTCAGGATGGTCGTCGCCGACCCCAGCGTCACCCTCCGTGGTCTCATCGAAAGCGGCAAGCAGCGCTCCGCCGGCGTCAAACGCGTTGTCCAGCCGCGCACCCCCAACCAGCGCAAATACGTAGAGGCGATCGACGGCCACGACATGGTCTTCGGCCTCGGCCCCGCCGGTACCGGCAAGACATACCTCGCCGTCGCCATGGCTGTCAGCGCGCTCATGGCCAAGAAAGTCTCGCGCATCATCCTCGTTCGCCCCGCCGTCGAAGCCGGCGAGCGGCTCGGATTCCTGCCCGGATCCCTGCAGGAGAAGGTCGATCCCTACCTTCGGCCGCTCTACGATGCTCTCTATGACCTGCTCGATCCCGCCAAGGTCGACAAGATGCTCGAAACCAACACCATCGAAGTGGCGCCGCTCGCGTTTATGCGCGGACGCACGCTCAACGACGCCTTCATCATCATGGACGAAGCGCAGAACACGACCGCCGAGCAGATGAAGATGTTCCTCACCCGCCTCGGCAACCAGTCCAAAGCCGTCATCACCGGCGACCTCACCCAGACCGATCTTCCCAACCCGAAGAAAAGCGGCCTGCTCGAGGCTCTCCAGGTGCTGGAGGGCGTGGAAGGCATCCGCTTCTGCCACTTCGAAGACGTGGACGTGGTCCGTCATCAGCTCGTGCAGCGCATCGTGCGGGCCTACGACACCTACAAGCGCGCCGAGCAGCTGCCGCTCTCCATCGAGTCCGAAGCCCTTCCGCTCGCAGCCGAGCCACAGCGCAAGCCTCTGCTGAAGCCGCAGTAAAAACCGCCGCCCCACACCTGCCCTCCCCCACAAAAGCCGCCACCCACCGTGGCGGCTTTGTTTCTCTCCAGCCCCTCACGACACGCTCACCGCGGCCGGCCCACCTCTGCAATCCCCCTCACCTCGGCGGCGGCGAACGCTTTCCCGTCTCGTACTATGGACTTTTCTGCTGGGGGTTCATGAGACGGTTCCGAGTTCCAGTCGTCACGGTCTGCTCTATCCTGCTCCTTGTGCTGTCTGCGAACCCCGCCGCCCACGGTGCCCCGGTCGGGCAGGGCGTCTCCCGCGCGCTCGCCACGGCCCGCAGCGCCAGGCTCTCCGGCCTGCACTATACCCTTGAGCTCCAGCTCACCCCCCACGCCCAGACGCTCGCCGGCCAGGAGTCCCTCTTCTTCACCGACAGCGGCAGCGGCGATCTTCCGCTCGACTACCGCGACGGCGCCCTCTCCGCCGCCTCGCTCAACGGCACCCCCATACCCACAGCCCTCCGCGACGGCCACCTCAACCTTCCATCTACCGCCTTGCGCAAGGGCCCCAACGAACTCCAGCTGTCCTTCCGCAGCCAGATCGGCACCGCCGGCAAAGCCATCACCCGCTATGAGGATCGCGACGACGGCAACGAATACCTCTACAGCCTCTTCGTTCCCATGGACGCCAGCATGGCCTTCCCCTGCTTCGACCAGCCCGATCTCAAGGGCCGCTTCAGCTTGACCGTCACCGCTCCATCCGCCTGGACCGTCATCGCCAACACCAGGCCCACCATCACCGCCCACGCGGCAACGTCCGTCTCTGTCTTCCCGCAGACGCCGCCCATCAGCACCTATCTCTTCGCCTTCGCCGCCGGTCCGTTCGAATCGCTGCCCGGCACCGCCCCCGGCGAGCCCTCCATCTACGTCCGCAAATCGCAGCTGGCCCGCGCCAGGGTTGAAGCCCCGCAAGTCCGCCAGATCACCGCGCGCGGCATCGCCTACTTCTCTGCATACTTCGCCCAGCCGTTCCCTTTTTCGAAGTACGATCTCGTGCTGATTCCCGGATTTCCCTTCGGCGGCATGGAGCACGCCGGCGCAACCTTTCTCAACGAGGACGGCGTTCTCTTCCGCACCGCCCCCACCCAAAGCGACTACTTCCGCCGCGACACGCTCGTGCTCCACGAGACCTGCCACCAGTGGTTCGGCGACCTCGTCACCATGCGCTGGTTCGACGACCTCTGGCTCAAGGAAGGCTTCGCGCAGTACATGGCCTACAAAGCCCTCGCCGAGCTCCAGCCCGCCCAGATCCCCTGGAAGCGCTTCTACGAAGACATCAAACCCCTCGCCTACGGCATCGACGAAACCCAGGGCACAACCCCCATCTTCCAGAACATCGCAAATCTCAAGGACGCCAAGTCGGCCTACGGCGCCATCGTCTATGAGAAGGCGCCCGCCGTCCTCAAGCAGCTCAACTTCAAGCTCGGCGACACCAACTTCCGCGACGGACTTCGCCTCTACCTCAAGCAGCACGCCTACAGCAACGCCGAGTTCAAAGACCTCATCGACGCCTTCGAGCGCACCGCCTCCACACATCAGCCCGACCTGCAGCCGTGGGCCGCTGCCTGGATCGCCCAGCGTGGCATGCCGCAGGTGAGCGTCTCGTGGTCCTGTACTCAGGGCAGGATCGACACGCTCTCCCTCACCCAGAAAGACGAGCTCTCCTCCGGGCACCTCTGGCCTCTCTCCACCGAACTTCTGCTCAGCTACCCCACAGGCGCTGCACCCGCAATCGAAACCCTCCGCATCGACTGGAACCATCCCCAACCCGATCACGCCGTGTTCCCCGTCCACGAAGCCGTCGGCAAGCCCTGCCCGCGCTTTGTTCTGGCCAACGCCGGAGACTTCGCCTACGGCCGTTTCCTGCTCGATCCTGTCAGCGAAAAAGCCGTCTCCGAAGAGCTCCTGCAACCCGGCTCCGACAAGCTCGACCCTCTGCTGAGATCCATGCTCTGGGGCGCCCTCTGGGACAATGTCCACGTCGCCGGCTCCTCGCCCGCCAGCTATGTAACTCTCGCGTTGAAATCGCTTCCTGCCGAACCCGACGAAGCTCTCTCCCGCATCCAGGGCGCGCGCGTCGCCACAGCCTTGCACGCCTACATGTCGGAGAGCCTCCGATCCGCCTTCGCCCCTCGCGTCGAAGCCGTCTTCGCCGACCGCATGCTCCATGCCCCCGCCCTCGGCACCCGCATCGTCAGCTTCCGCACCTTCACCGCCGTCGCCGAAACTCCGGACTCCCTCGCCCGGCTCAAGGACCTCCTGAACGGAAAGCTCGCCGTCCCCGGTATGCCCCTCAAGCCGCTCGACCGTTGGAACCTCATCGGCCATCTCATCGCCCTGAACGATCCCGAAGCCTCCGCGCTCTTCACGGCGGAGAAGGCCCGTGACCGCACCGGCGAAGGCCAGAAGTACGCCTACGCGGTCGAAGCCGGCACACCCTCCGCCGACACCAAGGCCCGCTACTTCGACGAGTATCTCCACTCCCCCGACCGCCAGGAGGACTGGATCACCCAGAGCCTCCGCCCCTTCAACAGCTGGAATCAGGCCGCCCTCACCGCGCCCTTCCTCACCCGCGCCCTGGACTCTCTCCCGGAGATCAAGCAACACCGCAAGATCTTCTTCCTCGGTGCCTGGCTCGGCGCCTTCCTCGACGGCCAGCACAGCCCCGAAGCCCAGACCGCCGTGCACACCTGGCTGGCGCACGCGCAGCTCGATCCTGACCTGCGACTCAAGGTCCTGGAAGTCTCCGACGCCCTCGACCGCACTGTGGCCATCCGCCGGAAGTTCCCCGAGTAGCCCGCCCGGCTCAGCCCTCCCCGGAGCCCAGGTCGTAGTCCTTCGTCTCGCGGATCATCAGCAGGCCTACCAGCGTCAGCACAGCCGACGCCGACAGGTAGTACCCCACGTACTGCAACCCGTGGTTCTTCGCCAGCCATGTCGCGATATACGGCGCCAGCGACGCCCCCAGGATCCCCGCCATGCTGAATGCCAGCGAGCTCGCCGTGTAGCGCACCGCCGTCGGAAACAGCTCCGACAGCACCGTCCCCAGCGGTCCATACGTCACGCCCACCAGCGAAAACCCGAGCACCATCATCGCCACCACACCCGCCGTCCCATGCAGAAACAGCGGTGCCATGCACAATCCAAACACCGCGATCCCGATCGTGACCCCGATCATCACCCGCCGCCGCCCCCGCTCCGCCATCACCGCGGAGAGCGGAATCGTAGCCGCGAAGAACAGGATCCCCAGCATCTGCAGCAGCAGAAACTGCGACCGGCTGTAGCCCAGCGCCGTCGTCCCCCAGGACAGCGCAAACACCGTCATCAGGTAAAAAATCACAAACGTCGCCAGGCACGTCAGGATCGCCGCCACCAGCGCCACCGTGTGATCCCGCACCACCGCCACGAGCGGCACCCGCACCTGTTCGCCACGCTGTGCCGCCTCCTGGAATACGGGCGTCTCCGTGATCGTCAGCCGCACATACAGCCCCAGCAGTACCAGCACGGCGCTGGCAAGAAACGGCAGCCGCCATCCCCAGGCAAAGAACTGCGCGTTGGTCAGCCACCGCGACAGCAGCAGAAACACCCCGCCCGAAAGCAGAAATCCCAGCGGCGCTCCCAGCTGCGGAAACATCCCGTACCACGCCCGTCGCTTCGGTGGCGCATTCTCAATCGCCAGCAGCACCGCGCCGCCCCACTCGCCGCCCAGCCCCAGCCCCTGCCCGAACCGGCACAGCGCCAGCAGCACCGGCGCCGCCACCCCGATCCTCTGGTGTGTGGGCAGCGCCCCGATCAGCACCGTCGACAGTCCCATAGTCGAAAGCGCCAGCACCAGCGTCGTCTTGCGCCCGATCCGGTCCCCGAAGTGCCCGAACAGCGCCGACCCGATCGGCCTCGCCACAAACGCAATCCCAAAGGTCGCCAGTGACGCCAGCGTCGACGACGCCGGATCCGAGGCAGGGAAGAACAGGTGTGGAAACACCAGCACCGCCGCCGTCGCATAAATGTAGAAGTCGAAGAACTCGACCGTTGTCCCCACCAGGCTCGCGAACAGAACCTGGCGCGGTGTGTTGACGGGCTTACCCGCCCGCGTTTGAACGCTTCCCATGGTCTGGATGCTAGCTGACGCGCTCGCCCCTGTGCGAGATCGCCGGCCCGCACGTCGTGTCATGCCTGATGCGCCACCCGCACACACCCGCGCGCGCGCCAACGGCATTCCGCGCCGGCTGCGCCTAGCGGTGTTCTTCCAGCTTCGAAAGCTGGTCAGCGTCCATCTCGCTTCGTATCTGGAACAGCAGGTGCGTGTTCGCCTTCTCCAGGTCCGCTCGCGCCTGGGCCACGCGGTCGATCTGCGCAAACAACGCGCTCTCGTCCAGCGTGCGCGCGTGCGTCAGCTCCCCCATCCGCTGCTCCTCCTGCTCCAGCGTCTCAAAGCGCTTCAGCAGGGTCGTGCGGTTCTGCTCAAAGATCGTATCCATGCGGCGCTGCTGCTCTGGCCGCAGCTGCAGCTGCTTGGAGAAATGTTTATCGTCCCACCACCTGCCCGGAGGCCCCAGCTGCAGCCCCCCGCGCATCGGGCTCACCGTGTTCCTCGGGTCCGAAGGCACGTTGGGTGGCGGCCCTCCCATACTCCGCGGAAAGCCTCCCCTCCCGCCAATGCCGCCCGGTTGTCCCATCCCTCGCATGCCGCCCGGAAACCCGCCCCCGCCTCCCGGTGGACCCCCGCCTCCATGGTGCTGCGCCAGCGCCAGCCCGGGCACGCCCAGGCCAAGCGCGGCGGCCAGCGCCATCCTTCCGCTAAGCAACCGGGATCGCCTCACCCGAGACATCAGTTAGCCACCTCTCGGCCATGCGCACTCCGCCCTCGGTGGACGCTCACCGTCAGCTCTGCCGCAGGAACCTGCGGCCTCACCTGCTGCCGCAGCTCCTGGTCGATCGAAAGCATCAGCCGGTTATCCTGTGCCAGCTCGTCCGGCGAAGGAGCCGCGACCGCACGCGTCTCCGCCCGCTGCGGCGCAACCGTCTGCCCCCCACGCTCCAGGTACGTCCCCAGCCCTATCCCGAACAGCAGAACCGCCGGCAGCGCCGCACTCCACCCCGGCAGCATCCCCCACCGCAGCGCCCACCCCGACGGCGCACTCACCTGGCCCGCCCGCTGCTCGGCCCAGCGCAGGCTCAGCGCGCTCAGGTCTCCCACCGCCGACCGGATCGCCTCCAGCTCCCGCCGGCACTGCGCGCAGCTCTCCAGATGCCCCTGCATCGCCCCGGTCGCCGTCTCGTTCGCCAGCAGCTCGCTGAACTGCTCGTCCGTCATATGCTCTGCGGAGTTCATCGCTGTCCTCCCATCCGCGCCCGCACTGTGCGCACCGCTCGATGCAGGTGTGTCTTCACCGTGTTGATCGGCATGCTCATCGCCGCCGCGATCTCTGCAAGATCCATCTCTTCCTGGAAGCGCAGAAGAAACGCCGTCCGCTGGTTCAGCGACAGCGTCTGCAGAATCTCCGCCACCTCCCGTGCGCGCTCCCGGGCCAGCATCTGGTCCTCCGGCGAGCTGCTCGTGCTCGGCAGAATCCCCGCCACCTCCGTCACATCCGCCGCCGTCT
>DATLMQ010000259.1:0-2384 GCA_035537215.1 Acidobacteriaceae bacterium | reverse complement strand
CACCGCATTCGCCGCCCTCCGCAGCGCAAACGGATCCTTCGATCCCGTCGGCTCCATCCCCAGCCCGAACATCCCCGCCAGCGTATCCGCGCGATCCGCCAGCCCCAGCACCGCACCCTCCGCCGCCCGCGGCAGAGCATCCCCCGCGCCCCCCGGCAGGTACTGGTCATAGATCGCCTCCGCCACCGCCGGCCGCATCCCCTGCGCCCGCGCATACAGCCCGCCCACCACGCCCTGCAGCTCCGTAAACTCCTTCACCAGCTCCGTCGTCAGGTCCGTCTTCGCCAGCGTCGCCGCCTCATCCACCGCCGCCGCATCCACCTGCCCGCCGCGCGTGCTCACCATCCCCGCCAGCTTCGCCGCCAGCGCCCGCACCCTCTCCGTCTTCGCCGCGTAACTCCCCAGCTCCTTCTGGAACGTCACCTTCTCCAGCAGCGGCAGCCGGTCTCTCAACGGCGTCCTCTGGTCGAACTCCCAGAAGAACCGCGCATCGTTGAACCGCGCCCGCAGCACCCGCTCATTGCCCTGCCGGATCACCGGCTCATTCCCCTCCGTCAGCTCGATATTCAGCACCGCCAGAAAATACGGTGCCAGCCTGCCCTCCGCATCCTCCACCGCGAAGTACTTCTGGTGATCCCGCATCACCGTCACCAGCACCTCTTCCGGCAGCTCCAGATAGCTCGCCTCGAACCCGCCCAGCAGCACCGCCGGCCACTCCGTCAGGTGCGTCACCGTATCCACCAGCGCCTCATCCTCGCGCCACCGCGCCCCATCGACACGTCTCGTGGCATAGTCCAGCGCCTTGCGAATCCGCTGCCGCCGCACTTCCACCTCGGCCACCACGAACTCGCCCTCCAGCTGCGCCTCATAGCTCCCCGGCGACACCACCTCGAACGCCTCTCCGGTCGACAGCACCCGATGCCCGAACGTCGCCCGCCCCGCCGTCACCCCCGCAAAGCTCACCGGCACCACGTCCTCGTCCAGCAGGCACACCATCCACAGCACCGGCCGCACAAACCGCTCCGGCTTGCCCGCTCGCCAATACATATTTTTCGCCCAGTAGATCGCGCCGATCTCCTTCGGCAGCTCGCTCGCAATCACCTCGCTCGCACTCCGGCCGCGCTTGGTCGACATCGCCGCCAGGTACTCGCCCTTGGCCGTAGAGATCGTCTTCAGCTCCGCCACACTCACGCCGTTCTTGCGCGCAAACGCCTCCGCCGCCGGCCCCGGCACACCATCCTTGAACGCAATCTTCACCGCCGGCCCCGTCACCTCTTCCGTGACATCCGGCTGCTGTCCGAGCACGCCCTCCACCCGCACCGCCAGCCGCCGCGGCGTCGAAAAGCTCCGCACGCCCTCGCTCAAAATCGTCGTTCCTTCCACCAGCAGCCGCTCCCGCTCCAGCAGCGCCACCGTCCGCCGCAACAGCTCCGCCTCGGCGCCCGCAATCATCCGCGCCGGCACCTCTTCCAGTCCAATCTCCAACAAAAAATCCGCCATCAGAAACTCTTTCTATCGAACTCTGTCATCTCGACCGAAGGCGCAACGCGCCGCAGCGGAGAGGTCCCTGCATTTGAGAGCGCCACCAGCCACTCAGGCCCCTACCAGTTCGCCCGCACCCGCCGTCAGCCGCTCCTGCTCCGCATACACCTTCGCCACACCCACAATCAAATTCCGTATCCGCGCCATCACTCCCACCCGCTCCGTCACCGAGATCGCCCCGCGCGCATCCAGCAGGTTGAACGCATGCGAGCACTTCAGCGCCAGCTCATACGCCCCCATCGTCGGAAACCGCAGCACCGTCAACGCCTCCGCGTTCGTCTCCGTCATCACCTCCCGAGCCCGCGCCAGCAGCCCCAGGCACTCCGCCTCATACAGCTCCAGGTGCTTCCACAGACTCGCCACATCCGCATAGTCAAAGCTGTACGCCGAGAACTGCCGCTCCTCATGCAGCCGCACCTCTCCATACGTCCGCTCCCGCCCCGTCCGCGGATCCCGCGCCCACACGATGTCGTAGATCGAATCCTTGTCCTGCAGAAACTGCGCAATCCGCTCCAGCCCATACGTAATCTCCCCCGAGATCGGGTCCAGGTCCATCCCTCCGCACTGCTGGAAGTACGTAAACTGCGTTATCTCCTGCCCGTCCAGCATCACCTGCCAGCCCACGCCCCACGCCCCGCCCACCGGCCACTCCCAGTTGTCCTCTTCGAACTTGATATCGTGCTCGCCCAGGTCGATCCCGATCGCCTCCAGCGACTCCAGGTACAGCTCCTGCACCCGCTCCGGCGGCGGCTTCAGAATCACCTGCAGCTGCGTATGCCGAAACAGCCGGTTCGGATTCTCTCCATACCGCCCATCCGCCGGCCTCCGCGAAGGCTGCGCAT
>DATLMQ010000258.1:0-2817 GCA_035537215.1 Acidobacteriaceae bacterium | reverse complement strand
GGGGTCTACGGGGAAGGCGGAGGCGGCGAGGGGTGTGGTGTTTCTGAGCGCGGCGGGGGGTGGCAAGGGCGGGGCAGGCAGGGAGCGGGGTGGGCGGAGCGGGGCGGATGGGCCGGGAGGGGCGGTGCAGCGGATCGTGCTGTCCGGGGATGTGCGGCTGGACCAGACGGGACGGACGGGGCGGGGGGAGCAGCTGCTGTATACGGCGGGGACAGGGGATTTCGTGCTGACGGGGAGCCCGGGGCATCCGCCGGAGGTGAAGGACGAGCGGCAGGGGAGCGTGCGGGGGGCGACGCTGATGTTCGGGGCGGCGGATAGTACGATCATCGTGGCGGGAGAGCCGGCCTCGCATGGGCAGGCGCGGGGCCGCGTAAGGACCGAGACGCAGATTCCATAGCCGCCGATTCGAGACCGACCGACGATGAAGACCCTCACAACTGAACAGATCACAAAGGCCTACGGGGGGCGCGAGGTGGTGCGCGGCGTGAGCCTGGAGATCCGGCAGGGCGAGGTGGTGGGGCTGCTGGGGCCGAACGGGGCGGGCAAGACGACGAGCTTCTACATGATTGTGGGGCTGGTGCGGCCGGATGCGGGGCGGATCGTGGTGGGAGGGACGGATATTACGCGAGCGCCGATGTATCTGCGGGCGCGGGAGCACGGGATCAGCTATCTGCCGCAGGAGCCGTCGATCTTCCGGAAGCTGACGGTGGAGGAGAACATCCTGGCGGTGCTGGAGACGCAGCACCATACGTGGGAGGCGAGGCGAAAGCGGACGGAGAACCTGCTGGCGCAGCTGAACCTGGGGCATGTGCGGAAGACGAAGGGGTATGCGCTCTCGGGCGGGGAGCGGCGCAGGGTGGAGATTGCGCGGTGCCTGGCGATCGAGCCGGCGTTCATCCTGCTGGATGAGCCCTTTTCGGGGATCGACCCGATTGCGGTGCTGGACCTGCAGCAGATCATCTTCGAGCTGAAGGCGGGGGGGATCGGGGTGCTGATCACGGACCACAACGTGGCGGAGACGCTGACGGTGACGGACCGGGCGTACATCATTATCGAGGGGCGAATCTTTCGGACGGGAACGCCGCGGGAGCTGGGACGGGATCCGGAGGTGCGGCGGCTGTACCTGGGGGAGCGGTTTTCGCTGGGGGACGGGCTGGCGGGAGCGACGGGGCAGGAGTAGGAAAGGGTTGTCTACGGGGTGTGGGCGGCCGGTACCACAATCCGGGGAGACCGCAGACCAAGGGGGGCGCGGTAAACTGGCCCTGAACTTGCAGGAGGTGGACTTCTGCAGGAAAGCTCGCGAAGCGAGGTTGGTGAGGTCCCCCGTTGTTACAGCCGAAGCTGAACATAAAGCTCTCGCAGCGCCAGATCCTGACTCCAGGGCTGGTGCAGATGGTGAGCGTGCTGGCGCTCAACAAGCTGGAGCTGAAGAGCATGATCGACGGGGAGCTGGTGGAGAATCCGGTTCTCGAGGAGATCGACGAATCGACCGAGACGATGGAGGAGCGGGCGGCGCGGGAAGGGGACCGGGAGCGCAGCGCCGAAGATGTGGCGGCGGAGCGGACCGAGGCGGAGAAGGATCCGTTCGACGAGGTGGACTTCGGAAGCTACTTCCAGGACTACCTGGACCCGGGGTACAAGACGGGATCGAGCCTGGATGAGGATCCGGACCGGCCGTCGTTTGAGAATTTTCTATCGCAGCCGAGCACGCTGACCGATCACCTGAGCTGGCAGCTCGGGTCGATGACGTTGACGGAGCTGGTGCGGGCGTGCGCCGAGCTGATTATCGGCAACCTGAACGAGGACGGGTACCTGACCGCGACCGATGCCGAGCTGGCCGAGATTATCGCCGGCAAGCCGAACGCGGACGAGGAGGTGCTGGCGCTGATTCAGCAGGCGCGAGCGGTGATGCGGCAGCTGGATCCGGCGGGGGTGGGGGCGCGTGACCTGCGGGAGTGCCTGTTGTGGCAGATCGAGGCGCGGCGCAGGGAGCCGGAGCTGGCGGGCGGACGCGTGGCGGGAAGCGAGGCGGCGAGGGCGACCGAGCACATTGTGGAGGTTCTGGAGCTGGCCGCGGTGATTGTGGAAGGGCACCTGCCGCTGCTGCAGAAGCGGGACCTGCGGGAGATGGCACGGGTGACGCACCGGGCGCCGGAGCTGGTGCAGGAGGCGGTGGAGGTGATCCGGCGGCTGGACCCGCGGCCGGGGCAGAGGTACAACAACTCGACGACGCGGCTGATTGAGCCGGATGTGGCGTTTGTGAAGCGCGGCGATGAGTATGTGGTGGTGATGAACGAGGAGGATGTGCCTTCGCTGCGGCTGAACAACGGGTATCGCAAGATGCTGCGCGAGAAGGGAACGGAGAAGGACGTCAAGGAGTATGTGAAGGAGCGGTATCGCTCGGCGATCCAGCTGCTGCGGAATATCGAGCAGCGCAAGAACACGATTGTGCGGACGTGCGAGGCGATTGTGCGGCGGCAGCAGGAGTTTCTGGAGCTGGGGGTGGAGGGTCTGCGGCCGATGATGATCAAGGAGGTGGCCGAGGAGATCGGCGTACATCCTTCGACGGTGAGCCGCGCGGTGGCGAACAAGTATGTGCATACGCCGCAGGGGGTGTATGAGCTGCGGTTCTTCTTCTCAGAGGGTGTGAACGGGCCGGAGGGTGGGGACCTGCCGCTGGTGCTGCTGAAGCGCCGGGTGAAGAAGCTGATCGAAGAAGAAGATCCGCGGAAGCCGTGGACGGACGAGTACCTGGCGGCGGAGCTGCAGCGGCAGGGAATCCAGGTGACGCGGCGGACGGTGGCGAAGTATCGCGAG
>DATLMQ010000257.1:0-4407 GCA_035537215.1 Acidobacteriaceae bacterium | reverse complement strand
CTGATGAGCATGAACGGTGGAACCGATCCGCTGCTGAACGCAGCCGCTCGATGGATGTCGCCACTCATGCCATCGGTCTTGATGGATCTCCCGGCTCAGCCATTGCGCTGGGTATTATGCTCCCTCTCGGTCGCGATCATGCTGTTCGCAGCCCCGGAGATCTACGTGGCAGCCTGGCGTGCGGCCCGGCACCGCGCCACGAACATGAATACACTGGTCGCGATCGGGACTCTAAGTGCGTTCGCAGCATCCGTGGTTTCCACGGTACGGGCAGCCGGTTCGGGCAGCACACCTTCCGGCGCGGACATCTACTTCGAATCTGTAATCCTGATCCTCGCCTTTCTCCTGGCGGGCAGGTGGCTGGAGGAACGTGCCCGGCATCAGGCCACAGGCGCACTGCAGGGCTTCGCCAGATTGGCCGTGAGCGACGCCCGCCTGATTGACATCGATCCTGCAAACGAGCACCCAGACTACAGTGGCGCGCCGGACACGCTGCTTCCGCTGGATGCCTTTCAGCCGGGAGACCTGGTGCGAATTCTCCCTGGAGATCGTGTGCCCATGGATGGCGTCATCGTCCACGGCCGAAGCTCCGTGGATGAGTCCATGCTGACTGGAGAGCCGCTGCCGGCGACCCGATCTCGCGGCGATCGGGTCGCGGCGGGCGCGCTCAATCTCGACGGTGTTCTGGTGGTACGCGCGACCGCGGTCGGAGCGGCGTCCACCCTGTCGCAGATGCAGCAAATGCTCGTGCAGGCTCAGACCACGCGAGCTCCCATCCAGCGGCTTGCGGATAGAGCCAGCGCGATCTTTGTGCCGGGAATCCTGCTGCTCGCCGCCCTCACCTTTGCCCTCTGGTCCGTCGCGCTCAACAGCGGTGGACACCACGATGGCTTCGGCCAGCCTCTCGCGGTCACCATCGCTGTCCTGATCATCGCCTGCCCTTGTGCGATGGGGCTCGCGGTACCCGCCGCGGTCACCGTCGCGTTGGGCCGTGCAGCGCGTGGCGGCCTGTTGATCAAAGGGGGTGAAGCTTTGGAACGGTTGGCGTCCCTCGACACGCTTGCCCTCGACAAGACCGGAACCCTGACGATCGGGCGCCCACAGATCACCGCCTTCGTGGTGGTCCCCCACATGGAGGAGAGCGCGCCCGCCCTGCTCGCCGCAGCAGCCGCACTGGAGAAGTTTTCGACGCACCCGCTCGCGCAGGCGGTCGTGGCCTACGCCGCAACGCAAAGTGGCCTTCCTCCAGCACCGACGGTCACTGAGGTGGAGGTCCTCCCAGGGACCGGCATTCGGGGGCTGGTGGACGGTCATCCCATCGCCCTAGGCAATGCCTCCGTAGTCCCTTATGGACAAATCCCTCCCGCACTCGCCACGCCCGCGCACATCCATACGGCGACGCCGCTTTATCTCGTCATGGAGGGCCGTGCAGAGGCTGCGTTCTTCGGCACCGACCAGCTTCGCCCCGAGGCGGCAGCCACTATCTCTCAGCTTCAAAGGCTGCATATTCGGCCAGCGATGCTGACCGGGGATATCGGGAGCTCGGCCGAGCCGATCGCTCGTGAAGCCGGTGTTACGGACGTACGTGCGTCCCTGCTCCCAGCAGGCAAGCTCGAGGCCATCCGCCAGTTGCAGGCACAAGGGCATCGGGTCGGGATGGCAGGCGATGGCATCAACGATGCAGCGGCACTGGCACAGGCCGATGCCGGGTTTGCGATGTCCTCGGGAACCGAGCTGGCGCGCGAAGCAGGCCATGTGCTGCTGCTGCATCCGGATCTCCGACTCGTGCCTGCAACCATCCGTCTCAGCCGCCGTGCACTCGGCATCATGCGGCAGAATCTCGGCTGGGCCTTCGCCTACAATCTCATCGGCCTGCCCATCGCTGCCGGCGCGCTGTATCCACACTTTCACATCCTGCTGAGTCCCGTGCTGGCCAGCGCCGCCATGGCCCTCAGCTCTGTGAGCGTCCTGGTGAACTCGCTGCGTCTGCGCCGTGAACGGCTGATCCTCGAAGACTGAACACGACACAGAACGCGCGCGATACACTCGACTTGCCGCCTGGGACAGCTCGCACGTGCGTATCTTTACCCGCTACATTCTCCGTGAAGTCATCGGATACGCCGTTCTCGGTGGCGTGCTGTTCACCTTCATGCTGTTCATGCGCTACCTGCTTCCATTGCTGGAGCTGGCCGTGCGCGGTGTGGCATCGTCCTTCGATCTTTTGCGCCTTATCGGCTACCTGCTGCCGAACTTCCTGACCCTGACAATCCCGATGGCCGTCCTCATCGGAATTCTGCTCGGACTCAGCCGGTTAGCTGCTGACAGCGAAGTTACGGCCATGCGCGCCAGTGGGCTTGGGGTGCTTTCGTTTGTACGCATCGTCAGCGTGGTTGCCCTGCTTTCGTGGATGCTCGGTCTGGCCAACTCCCTGTACGTCGCCCCGCACGCGGCCCGGGCTCTGCTCCAGTACGAAGAAAAGAGCAAAACCTCGCAGGCCACGGTGGAAGTCCAACCGAGGGTCTTCTACGAGGACTTCAAGAACTATGTCCTGTACACCCAGGATGTGCTGCCAGGCGCGAATGGAACCGCCGTGTGGAAGCACGTCTTCCTGGCTGATCTCACCCAGGCTTCAACCCCGCACATCATCACCGCGCAGGAAGCCATCGTGCAGGCCGGCACGGAACGCCAGACGCTGCGGATGGATCTGAACAACGGCTCGCGCCACGATATCGCGGCAAACGATCCGACGCAGTACAACATCGCCACCTTCAACTCAACGGTGCTTCCGATCCAGACGAGTCAGCAGGAAGACACCCACCTCAGCCGCCGTGACACACCAATGCAGGCCCTGAGCACGCGCGAAGTGTTGGCGAAAGCACACACCACCGGTAACACGCGGCCTTATGCGATCGAGTTCCATCGTCGGCTCTCCTTCCCGACTGCCTGCCTCGTCCTGATGCTGGTTGGCGTCCCGCTCGGTCTCTCGTCGAAACGCGGCGGCAAGGGCACAGGCTTTGCCGTCACACTGCTTCTCGTGTTCCTGTACTACTTCATGTCCGAGATTGGTGTCGCTCTGGCTCGGCAGAACAAGCTCCCACCTGGAATCGGTGTATGGGGAGCGAACGTTCTGTTCACCCTGGCCGGCGTGCTGCTGATCCAGCAGATGAGCCGGGGCGGTGTTGCTCTAAACCTGGTCTCCAGCCTCGGGAGCGGCCTTTCGAAGCTTGCCGGGCGTCTGATGCGCCGCCGTTCGCAGGACTCGGTCGTCGGTGGTGGCGGCGAGTTCGTCCGACGCCTGCGCCGTCTGCTGAGGAGCCGGTTTCCGCTCATCCTCGATGAGTACGTGATGGGCGGATTCCTGAGAAACTTCGGGCTTGTCCTTGCCGCGATGACGCTGCTGTTCATCATCTTCACCTTCTTCGAGCTCATCGGCGACATCATCAAGTACCGCACCCCCCTGGTCACCGTCGGTGATTATCTGCTGAACCTGATCCCCTTCATCCTCTACAACGTCACGCCCGTATGTTCCCTGCTTGCGGTGCTCATTACCTTCGGCACGCTCAGCCGCACCAGTGAGCTGACCTCCATGAAGGCTACGGGCGTGAGTCTTTACCGCGTGGTTGCGCCGGTATTGCTGGTCGCCGCCATCCTCTCGGTCCTGCTGTTCGCATTTGACGAGGGCTATCTCCCGGCCGCGAACCGCCGCCAGGAGGCACTCCTCTCGAGTATCAAAGGCAAGCCTGCCCAGACCTTTCTCCGCCCGGACCGCAAGTGGATGTCAGGGCAGGCTTCCGGCTCTGGCGAGCCCACGCGCATCTTCTACTACCAGTTCTTCGACCCCCAGAAGAACGTCTTCGCCAACATCACAGTCTTCGAGTTCCAGCCAGGCACGTTCACGCTCACCCGGCGCATCTTCGCCGATAGCGCCCACTGGGACGACAAGGCGAAGCGTTGGGTCTTTGAGAGTGGGTGGCAACGCGCCTTCAGCGGCGAAAGCGTGATCAGCTATCAGAGCTTCTCCAGCTTCAGCTTCCCGGAGATCCACGAGACGCCCAGCTACTTCAAAAAGGAAGAGCGTCCCTCCCAGGAGATGTCCTACAGCGAACTCTCTCGCTATGTGAACGACTTGCAGCAGAGCGGGTTCGACACCACACCGCTTCGTGTACAACTCAACCGCAAGCTCTCCTATCCGCTGCTTACGCTGGTCATGGCGATTCTGGCTATCCCCTTCTCATTGACTGCCGGAAAACGTGGCAGCTTGGCGGGTATAGGAGCGGCGCTGGGACTTGCGATCGCGTACTGGGTGCTCGCCGGAATCTCAGAGAATCTGGGCAACGTGAACTCTCTGCCGGCGGTGCTGGCCGCGTGGTCCCCGGATCTGCTGTTCGCGATGGCCGGCTCGTACCT
>DATLMQ010000256.1:0-2517 GCA_035537215.1 Acidobacteriaceae bacterium | reverse complement strand
GACGAGGACTTCTGGTCCGGCATCATGTTTGCCGAGGCTTTTGACATGCAGGCCACCATGTTCCAACCCGTGGGCGGCATGGACCGGATCCCCTACGCCTTTGCGAAATCGTTGGGACCTATCGTGCAGTACAACTCTCCCGTGACAGAGATTCGGAAGACGCCAAAGGGTGTGCGCATTGGGTACAAGCAGAACGGTTCGGCAAAGGTGCTCGAGGCGGACTACTGCATCTGCGCCATGCCACTGACTATCCTGAAGAGAACGCCCAACGACTTCGACGAGCCGCACAAGCGAGTGGTGCAGCAGTCAACCTACGTCAACGCGTACAAGGTGGCGTGGGAGAGCCGGCGCTTCTGGGAGCAGGACTACAACATCTACGGCGGTCTGGAGTTCGTCAGCACCGGCTGCAGCCCCATCTGGTTCCCCTCCGCTAGCCTCTTCGCCGATCGCGGTGTGTGCGTCAGCGGATACACGGACGAGAGCAACTCCGCGTTCGGCAAGCTCGGCATCCCGGAGAAGTTCGAGGAGAGCCGCAAGTCCATCGAGCGGCTGCATCCCGGCCACGGCAAGGAGCTCGAAAAGCCGATGTACGTTGGCTGGGGACACGTGCCGCACAACGAAGGCTCGTGGATCCGAAGCTACGGCCCCGGCCAGGAGCGGCGCAACGGCGCCAACGCGGCAACCACCCAGCCGGGCGCAGGCGGCGAGCAGGCTCCGGGCATGACGCAGAACCGCAGAACCGGTGCGGCCCAGGCTCCCGCGGCCGCACGCACGCAGTCCAACCCGGGCTATGAGACGATGATCGAGCCCGACGGTCCGATCATCTTCATCGGCGACCATGTCAGCCACATCGTGGCCTGGCAGGAGGGCGCGGCGCTCAGCGGTCTGCGCGGCGTACAGCTCCTCACCGATCGCGTAAAGGCAGCTCGACTCGCCAGCCACGCACCGTCCGAAGCAGCACTGGCCTAAACCGCTTTTCCTCTTACACCGTTTGCAGCATCAGCCCTAGATCAGCACCATGGAGAGAGCCAAGTGAAGTCTTTGAAAATGTATGCAGTTACGAGTGCATTTCTGGTTTGCGCCGCCGCGGCCGGCGCGCAGGTCGCCGTCAAGCACATCCAGACAGAGAAAGCCGCCATCGCCACCGGCGTATGGGCCGGTGACACCTACTACCTCAGCGGGCAGCTCGCTTCCCCCGTTACACCCGGCGACCCGACCAAGAACACACAAGCCGACTACGGGGACACCAAGACGCAGGCCGCCAGCGTGTTCGCGAAGATCCAGAAAGCCCTGCAGGAGCAGGGTCTGGACATGAAAGATGTCGTCAAAATGACCGTCTTCCTCGGTCCTGATCCCAAGACCGGCAAGCTAGACTTCGCCGGCATGCAGTCGGAGTACGTGAAGTTCTTTGGCACCAAGGATCAGCCCAACAAGCCCGCACGCTCGGCCTTCCAGGTGGCTGCGCTCGCGGCCCCCTGGGCCCTGCTGGAGATCGAAGTCATCGCGGTCCGCGGCAAGTAGGAGATCTATCTGCCAGCAACGGAAAGGCCGACGCTCTGGCGTCGGCCTTCTTCTTTCTTTCCTATCCCGCGCATTCTCCGCCTCGCGAACGATGCGGCCGGCTTAGCTCACACGCTCTTCCTTGCTCTCCGCCCGCTCCATCAGCCCATGGTGGCGTACATCGGCTCCGCTCACCCAGAAGATCACGTCCTCCGCGATGTTCGTGGCGTGGTCACCCACACGCTCCAGGTTGCGCGAAATCACCAGCGCATTCAGCGCCTCCTGCGTGCGCTCCGGCTGCCGCTGGATCAGCGCTCCCAGCGTGCGGAAGGCCTCGCGGTTCAGCTCATCCACCTGGTCGTCCAGCAGCAGCACGGACCGCGCCATCTCCGCGTCCGCCTCGATAAACGACTGCAGAGCCTTGCGGATCATCGCGCCCGCCAGCTGCGCCAGCCTCGGGATGTCCACCGGAAGATCCGTCGCCGCGATGCCGAGATCCTTCACCCGGTTGGCGATGTTCACCGCCTGGTCGCCCACGCGCTCCAGGTCCGCGTTGATGCGGATCACCGCGAGAATAAAGCGCAGATCGACCGCCATGGGCTGCTCCATTGCGAGCAGGTCCAGCGCCAGCTGATCGATCTCGCGCTCCATGCGGTTCACCGCCGGCTCCGACAACGACACCAGCTCACACAGGTCCATGTCCCGCGAAGAGTACGCTTCCGTAGCCCGCTGAATCGCCTGCTCTACCAGCCCCGCCATCACGAGCAGGCGTTCCTTCAACTCATCCATCCGCTGTCGAAAATGAATCCTCATCAGCCGAACCTCCCCGTGATGTAGTCTTCCGTCCGTTTGTCGGAAGGCTTGGTGAAGAGCTTGTCGGTCGAATCGAACTCCACCAGCCTGCCGGTCAGAAAGAATCCCGTACGTTCGGCAACGCGCGCCGCCTGCTGCATGTTATGCGTCACAATCACAATCGTGTACTGCGACTTCAGTTGAAAGATCAGGTCCTCGATCTTG
>DATLMQ010000255.1:0-6567 GCA_035537215.1 Acidobacteriaceae bacterium | reverse complement strand
TCGATGCCCTTCATGCGCTGGCCGCGGTCGGCGGCGTCGGTGGCGTCGTAGACGGATTTGGGGATGGGGGCGTCGGGGCCGAAGTTCAGTAGAACCAGCCAGCGGATCAGGGAGTCAGACTCGAAAGAGCCCAGCAGGTGGGCGTCGTGGTGGACGGTTTCGAGCCGAACCTCGTTCGAGATCATGGCCTTGGCGAAGGAACCGGCGCCCTTGGCGAGGCCGCTGGTATCGACTTCGCCCAGCATCAGCAAGGCTTCCGCGTGCTCAAGCCACGCGACGAAGGAGGAATAGCTCGCATCGCCGCCCCGAGAGGCTTCGAGAAAGCTGATGTCGAGGCCTTCGGGCAGCGCTATGGACGAGCCCGTGCGAATGGAGTTGAGGATCGCGAGCATGCGGTCCTCGTTCTCCTTGTTGAGGAGGTCCTGGTCGGGCTTGAATGGATAGGTCCCCTTGGTGAGAGGCTGCGCGAAGCGCTCGACGAAGATGGCCCAGTACTTCGAGGCGTGCCGCTTTAGAAACCAGACCCAATAAAGCCGGTCGAGCAAGGCTCGGCCCCAGGGGTTGTCCTTGGTGCCGTAGGACAAGACCTGGAACTTCATCGGCGGCGCAGGGACCGGCGCGACGCGGCCCGGGTGGGCGACGACGTGGAGAGACCTGTCCACAGCCGACCACCCGAAGCGCCACATGGGGCGGTCAATGAGATCGACCGGCAGCCACGCTCCGGCCAGGGGGCCGCGAGTCGCTTGCTCCCAGATGATCTCGTTGATGGCAACGCCCTTGATGACAGCTTCAAGGATGTTGGAGACGGGGACTATGCGGACCGGAATGAGGGAGAGCGCGGTCTGAACGAAGCGGGCGATCTCCTCGGCAAGCGGCGTCGAGTCGGCGGCGCGGATGTAGCGCGGCAACGCGAGCACCGCTTTGACTCGCTTTTCCCAGAGGGCCGCCATGTTCGTATCGGTTTCGATCATCCGCGTGTACAGCTCGCCGACGCGGTCGCCGTCTTCTGACCGCTCGCGGACGAAGCGGGAGGGGTGGGGAACCTCTTGCCATCTTCCGAACGTTCCGAATCCACGGAAGAGCATGGGATCGGACCCGAGCTCGCCCACGTAGGGGCGAAGTCGGCGCTCGGCCGACAGGGCGGTTAGCACCAGCTCGGCGAAGAGCTGCTCGGAACGGGACCTATCAGCGATGCGAGCGGTGCTCATAGGTTCCTCAGGATGTCCAGGGACGCGATGGCGCTCCCGGCGGGGGCTGCGTGCCGCAGGGGCGGAGTGGAGACGGCTGCCCAGTCGGCGGTGAGCTTGCGCAGCTCGGCAACGCGCAGGGCATCGACCAGGTGGTCGTTGAGCTTGGAGAAGCGGCGGGCGTCGCCAGACTGCGAGTAGGTGTGATTGGCGAGGAGGTGCCGGACTTCGGGATCGAAGGGCAGCTCGAGGGTGCGACCGTGGAGGCGGCGTTCGATGAGCTGGGTGCCCAGCTCCTTGTAGGAGATGAGCACTTCCCGGCCCGAGGCCGGATCGAGCTGGGCTTCGCCGGTCGTGGGGTCAATGGCTGGCGTCGAGCGGTTGAAGACGTAGCCGGACAGGCGTTCTCCGAGCCCGGGCGCCAGGAGGTCCACCAGGACGCGGCCGACGCCGGTAGCGTCGAAGCCCCAGCCGCCGGCGGGCTTCAGGATGGCGTCGAGCGCGAGGATGAAATTGCGCTGCGCGTACCAGTTCCAGCCGGTCAGATGGAGGCGGAGGACGAGGGTGTTCGCAAGACCGTTCCGCCGCTCGAAGAGGATTTCCGTAACGGTGGCGGAGCCGACGTCAACGCCGGCCGTGAGGTCTCCGGGAATCGGGCGGACGAAAAAGCGGGCCAGGTCGGCAATGGCTTGCCGGCGCCGCTCGGCGTCCCATCGATCCCAGCCCGAAACGTCGAGGGGGTCTTGGAGGACAGTGAGATAGGGCTGCAGGACGTCGCCGCCTTCAGCTTCCTCCGGGTCGTCGTCACTTGACTGCTGCGGCTCGCCTTCCTCGCCCCAGGGATAGGAGGGGTTCAGACGGCGGGACAGGCCGTCCAACTGGCCGGCGCGGCTGTCCCAGCGGAAGGAGACAGAGAGGTAGTCCGGGATCCAGGTCAAGGCCGGCTTGAGCAGACGCTCGGGGAAAAGTGAGTACTCGGGATCGCCGGGTAGGCCGAGCACGTTGTGCACGTAGCCTGGCTCGTCCGGGCCGCCGTAGAAGCCGACGAATTCCTGGCGGCGCTCCTCGCACCAGAAGGGGTGCGGCATGATCGTCTTGGGCCAGTGGAAGCGGACCCAGATCCGGTTTCCAAGGTCGCGCGCCAGCGTCCGGACGCTCTCGGGAGTAGCCGCGGCTCCGGGGCGCAGGAGCTGCTCGACAACAAGCGGAGGCGTGTCGGCGGGGACAATCGAATCCGAAGGGACCGCATTGTCGGCTATCCGCTGGAAGGTGCACTGGCGGTCGCCCGTGGGTACGGAGTAGATCCGGATCTCGCAGCCCGGCTTGGCGGCGCGCCAGAACTCGCTCCAGCTTCTCGGATTGACGACCTTGGCGGCCTCGTCGTGCAGGAGCCAACCTCTGACGTGGATGCCACGGTAGGCGCGGCCGTCGTGGCCGGCGGGCCGGAAAAGGACACGCAAGCCGTTGCGCCAGGTCAGCCGCCGGTAGGGCTTGGTAGTGCGAGCCCGCACCGAGTCCGCGAGGAACGGGTTTGCGCTGAGCTGCCATTCGACCTCTTCCCAGATCTCGTCAAGGTCGCCGTCCAGCGCGGAGCCGACGAGCACACTCCCCCGCTCGGCAGCGAGGCAACCCCAGAGCAGAAGGCCGACGATCTCGCGGCTCTTGCCGACCTCGGCGCCGTCCTGATGGACGACGTGACCACGGAAGCGGAGCGAGGGCCGCTGGTACGGAAAAAGCTGCCAGAGGCCGCCGCCGTCTTCCGGCTTGTTGACCAGATTCGTTTCCACCCAGAGAACGGGGTCCGCGTTGAGAAGCCACCACTGGAGCCGATCGACATTGAGAACCTCGTCGCCGAGCTTCAGGTCGCCGCGTTCGAGGGCCTGCCAGGACCAGCGGTTGCGGCGCAGCAGCGCATCGATCAGCTCCGGGAGAGCGGGATGGAGCAACTCGACGCTATGCATCGGAGTCCTCCCCTTCGCCGGCAAGGCCTTTCCGCATCTGGCTCACCCAGGCGGCCCTGCCGGCGAGACCGAGCCCTTGATCCCTCTCGCGCTCGCCGCTCGACCTGGGCGTGATGGTTTGATCGGCTGCCGTGTGGCCGAGCTGGCGAAGAAGCTGGAAGGTGTTTGCCGCTCGCGGGTTCTCGACCGGCCGCTCGGCCACGACTTCGAGGTCGCCGTCGGCGTTGCGGCCCACGATGGGGACCTGGACGACGAGTCCCTCGTTCATCAGGTGGGAGAGCTCGCCATGGGCAAGCGCGAGTTGGCCGGCCATGGAGGTGGCGGCGAGCTCGGCGAGGCCGGTCAAGTCGCCGCGCTCGATGGCCGCGAGGTACTTCTCCATGGTGTCTTGGTGACCGAGGGAGATGAGACAGGCAGAAAGGCCGGCGCCGCGTGACTCCACGGCGCGCTTCACGTCGCAGGTCCCGGTGCCGTCGTTCGGGCAGACGGCGGGCTTGCAGGGTGGCAAGGCCTGACCGAGCGCGGTAGTGGCGTGCTCGCCGGTCTTCACCGCGGCGGCGCGCCGCTGCGCACGCTCTTTCGCGGACAAGGGTTTGCCCTTGGGCCGTCCGCCCTTTTTCTTCTGCTCTTGATCGGTTCGTTTCGGCATCTTGACTTCGCCCGTCGTCTGCGAGCAGGTTGAATCCATGAGCGCAAGACCCCAAATCGAAGACACCCCGGAAACAGGGGTAAACGCAGGAATTCACGGGAGATAGCGGGCATGAACGAAGAGCGAGACTGTTATTCTGAAATCTGCGTCCTGGACGGATGGACGTCTTTCTTGACCAGCGTGCGGGGGCGGACGGAGGGGACGGCGAGAAGGTATCGCCGGCTTGTCGAGCGGCTCTTGAAGGATGCGGGAAAGCCGATCGCGCAGCTTGGCCGGGAGGACATCGAGAGGCACCTTCGGAGGCTGCATGTGGCCGGGCGGGGTGAGTCCGTCCGGCAGGGTGTGGTGGTAGCCGTGCGGTCTCTCGGGGAGTGGTGCCTTGCGCACGGGATGGTCGAGGTGAACCCGGGCGCGTCTCTCTCAGGCCCGCGGCCCTACCGGCGCGAGATCAAGGTGCTCACGGTCGGCGAGGTGGCGCGGCTGCTCTGGGGCGACAGGCCGGGGGCGCTGCCTCGCGATCCCCTGGCGATGCGGGATCGAGTGCTGCTAGGGGTGGCCTATGTGGCGGGGTTGAGGGCTTCGGAGATCGGGCCGCTGGAAGCGGAAGGGGTGGCTTGGCAGGAAGTGACCCAGACGTTCAGCATTCTGGTGCGGCGCGGGAAGGCCTCGGGCCAGGACGTGCGGCTGCCGCTGGACCGGCCAGTGTCGCGGATGCTCGGCGCCTGGCTGACGGCGCGGACTTCCGGGCGGTTCCTGTGGGGGCGGCCTCTGACTCGCGGGGCGGTGCGAAAGATCTTGCAGCGGCGGTGCTCGGAGGTGGGGATCGTGGCGGGTGGGCGGCGGATTTCGCCTCATGTGCTTCGGCATAGTCTGGCCACGCATCTGCTGGGGGCGGGGGTGGATGTTCGGCAGGTTCAGCTTCTGATGCGGCACCGGTCAATTGCTACGACGGAGAAATACCTGCACGCGGATGTCGACCGGCTGGGGGCGGTGCTGGTGCGCAAGAGTCCGCTGGAACAGGGGCGGCGGAAGAAGTCAGCAGCGGTACGGCCGGCGATGACGCAGCTCCTGGGAGAGCTTCAGGAATTGGCTAGGCGTCCAGAGTAGTCAAAGGGCACTCCATCTATGAGGCAACAGCTATGTCCAGCATCGAATCACAGTCCGCCTTTGAAGAAACCAGCGTGAGACGAAGAAGATCGGCGACAAGCGATTTAATCGCTTGGGCTGCTTCTTTATGGCAGGCGGGATAATAGATTCTATTCCATCGCTCGGCCTCACCCTGGAAGTTGTCTTGTTCTATTGTCACCTGGATTCCATAGGAAGAGAGGCGTTCTTCAATAGCGAGTGCATCTTGCTCCCGCGCTCCTCGGTACCGGATGAGCACCTTGATCCCTGCGATATCGCTCTCGCTGATGCCTTCCGGTAGCACAAGCTTCTGGGATGGCGCCGGTTGGTCGGCCGGCATTCGCGTTTGCTCACCGAGCGAACGGGCATCCGCCTCCCTGCGCAACTTTTCCTCATATTGGAATGCTTCCCGGGTTCTTTGGTCTCTTGCCGGTTGCTCCCTGCGCGAACGGGCTTCTGCCTCTCTGCGCAGCTCTTCCTCATCTTGCACCGGATCCTGAGTTCTTCGATCCCTTCCCGATCGCTCATGGCGCAAACGGGCCTCCATCTCACTGATTGACTCTTCGGAACGTGGGTTGTTCTCCTGTGCTGGTGTAGGAGCCGCTTCTGTATTTGGTTGTGTTTCCCGAGCGTCTTCCGCCACGGCACCAGTTCCGCTCTCCTGAAGCTGCGGTAGAGAACTGGCAGAGGGGGCCGCGGCAGATTGAATAGAGGCAGGCTGGTCAACAGGGGCCGGAGTCGACGATTGCTGCACAGGCGGCGGAGTGGTCTGGTTGTTCCCCGGTGAGAGTCCCAAGAACTCTCGCGTCTCCGGCAACATCACCGAGGTCAAGCACCCGATGACTGCTAGAACCAAGGCTGCAATGCCCAAGATGTCCTGTCGAGGCCAATCGCGCATGATGTGTGTCCACCGTCTCTGTGTGGGTCCCTCAATCAAGCAAAGTCTACCACTCCCCTCGGTGACCAAAAGCGTCCTTCTGGTGACTGCTCTTTCCGGCCGGACCGCGCCGCGCAAGCGCTTAGCCAGCAGTGGTTTAGCCGCGCTCATCCGTTGCGGCCTCCCCCTCGCGGGCGGCTCACATAGCGAAAACGAAACCAGTTCCGTTTTTTGAGGCGAGCAAAAGCCCGCCGGGCTTGGCTTTGCTCGATGCCGGCCGGGCGCGTTTCCTGGTTTAAACCTGCGTAGAAAAGCAATCACGGGAAGGGGGTTTGGACGGGGTGGGGCACTCTCACTGCCGCAGGCTCTGAGACGACCACCCCGCCTGCTCATCACACTGCCTGCCTTATTCGCAGGGGAAAGTCCTTACGATGGAGTATGGGGTCAACTGTCCAGTGCAAGTCCAGGTTCGGCAGCAGTCATGGTGGCAGTTTCCGACCTTTGTAGTGTACGAAGCGTCGCTGTAATAATTCACGCTCGCGGCATCACAGGCAGCCATGGCAACAGGTACAGACCAAGCAAGGGTCACAGCGAGGATCAAGAGGAGTGCCACTGCTAGGCTCAGGCGATTGCAGAGGAAGTTTCTGGCGCGGTTCAAGATAGGTCTCCTTTCGTATCTGTGAAGGCTCTCACAGTAAAGATGGTGTCTGCCCTGCTCATTTGCGAGCCTAGTTGTTTTGGGAGGCGGGAGGCGCAGCGGCTGGCGCG
>DATLMQ010000254.1:0-3323 GCA_035537215.1 Acidobacteriaceae bacterium | reverse complement strand
CGTTCGCGGCCCTGCGCATCGACGGCGCAGACGACGCGCCGGCCGGGCGCAGGCTTCTGCTGATCGCGATCGTCCTGACGATCTCGGCGGTCAGTGCAGGCTGGCTGGCCGGAGGCTGAGCGCCGGGGGCGCCGCGGGGGGCGCGCGCGGGGGGGGGGGGGGGGGGGGCGGGGGGGGGGGGGGGGGGGGGGTGCGGGGGGGGGGGGGGGGGTTGGGTTGTGGGGCGGAGGGTCGGCTACCATCGGGGAAAGACCAGGGACGAGGAACGGGATGCGAAAGCTGTTTGGGACGGATGGGATTCGTGCGGTTGCGGGCAAGGCTCCGCTGGATGAGCGGACGGTGCGGGCGGTAGGGGTGGCGCTGGCTCGGAAGCTGGGGGAGGCGGGGCGGCCGGTGCGGGTGGTGCTGGGGATGGATACGCGCGAGAGTGGGCCGTGGATCGCTTCGACGCTGATCGCAGGGCTGCGCGAAGGCGGGGCGGAGGCGGAGTTTGCCGGGGTGATTACGACGCCGGCGATTGCGTTTCTGGCGCGGACGCATGGATTCAGCGCGGGGGTGGTGATTTCGGCTTCGCATAATCCGTGGGAGGACAACGGGATCAAGGTGTTTGGCGGCGATGGATACAAGCTGCCGGATGCGGTGGAGCTGGGGATCGAGGCGGAGATTGAGCGGGTGCTGGGGGAGACGGGCGGGGGCGAGACGCTGGCGGAAGTAAAGGGCGCAGCGTCGGCGGAGGGGAAGAGCGCGGAGCTGCCGGAGGTGAATGAGGAGTTTCGGCGGGAGTATGTACAGTTTCTGCTGAGCGCGGTGCCGGGAATTTCGCTGGACAACCGGAGCGTGGTGATCGACTGCGCGAATGGGGCGGCGAGCGTGATTGCGCCGCAGCTGTTTGAGTCGCTGAAGGGGACGGTGGAGGTGACGCATGCGTCGCCGGATGGACGGAACATCAATGCGGAGTGCGGGGCGCTGCACCCGGAGGTGGTGGCGCGCGAGGTGAAGGAGCGCGGGGCGTCGCTGGGGTTCACGTTCGATGGAGACGCGGACCGGGCGCTGTTTGCGGACGAGTATGGGAATGTCGTCAACGGGGATGCGGTGATGCTGGCGTGCGCGCGGGACCTGCAGGCGCGGGGGGAGCTGGCGGGCGACCTGGTGGTGGCGACGACGATGTCGAACATGGGGTTTGAGGCGGCGCTGAAGCGGAGCGGGATCAGGATGCTGCGGGCTCCGGTGGGCGACAAGTATGTGCTGGAGGAGATGAACAAGAGTGGAGCGTCGCTGGGGGGCGAGCAGTCGGGGCATATCCTCTTCCCTGCCCGGGCGACGACGGGGGACGGGCTGCTGACGGCGCTGGTGGTGCTGGATGTCGTACACCGGTCGGGCAAGACGCTGGGGCAGCTGATTGCGGACCTGAAGAACTATCCGCAGGTGATTGTGAATGTGAAGGTGCGGGAGAAGCGGCCGCTGGAGGGGATTCCAACGGTGGCGACGGCGATCGCGGCGGCGGAGACGGAGCTGAAGGATTCGGGGCGGGTGGTGATCCGGTACTCGGGGACGGAGGCGCTGGCGCGGGTGATGATCGAGGCGGAGAGCGAAGAGGCGATGCGGCGGCACGCGGAGGCGATCGCGGGGGCGATCCGGGCGGAGCTTGGGGTCTAGACGAAGGTAATGCGCGGGCGCGGATTCTCAAGCATGAGACACGGTGGTGGAAATATCCGCGCGTAATAGTGCCTCCGGGGCATTCCCCCGCAAGGGAAGGTGCGGCAGGATGGATCGAATGACAACAGAGCAGATGCTGGCACAGAGCGCGTAGCTCTGTGAGGGCGATGTGCGGCTGTCAGCCGTGATGGGACTTATGACTTCTGCTCTGTTGGCACGATCGAGCATGCAGGTGGACCGCCCGATCGCGCTCCCGGAGCTTACGTCAGCGTTGACCTTCGCGCTGGACCTGACGGAGGGTGCGGTGCCGGGGCACTCGCTGCGGTGCTGCCTGCTGGGGATGCGGCTGGGACGGGCGCTGCGGCTGCCGGACGAGCAGATGACACCGCTGTACTATGCGCTGCAGCTGAAGGATATCGGCTGCTCGAGCAACGCGTCGTACATGACGCAGGTAGTGGGGGGCGACGACCGCGCGGTGAAGGCGGTGGCGAAGCTGACGGACTGGACCAGCGTGGTGCGGTCGGCGGATCTGCGGACGACGCGGTCGTTGTGGAAGCATGTGCTGCCGGAGGCTTCCGTGGCGACGCGGGTGACGCGCATCGCGGCGCTGGCGGTGCGGCAGCGCAAGAATAACCGGGAGATGATCGAGCTGCGCTGCGAGCGCGGCGGCGCGATTGTGCGCAAGCTGGAGATGGGCGAGGTGGCCGCGCAGGCCGTGCTGCGGCTGGATGAGCACTGGGATGGGAGCGGCTACCCCGGGCGACTGCAGGGAGAGGCGATTCCGCTGCTGTCGAGGATCTGCGCGGTGGCGCAGAATCTGGATGTGTTTGCGATGGTGGATGGGCAGGACGCGGCGATTGCACTGCTGCGGAAGCGGAAGGGCACGTGGTTCGACCCGGCGCTGGTGGAGATGGCGGCGAGCCTGCATGCGAGCCGGGAGCTGTGGGCGCTGTGCGGCCGGGAGGCGCCGGCTGAAGAGACACGGCGGGCGGTGATGGACCTGGAGCCGGAAGGCTCGGATGAGTTGCGGCAGGAGCATGTGGATACGATCTGCGAGGCATTCGCGGATGTGGTGGATGCGAAGTCGCCGTTTACGTATCACCACTCGGTGGGTGTGGCGAGGATTGCGGAGGCGCTGGCGGAGACACTGCAGATCGCGCCGGAGAAGAAGAACCTGGTGCGGCGGGCTGGGCTGCTGCACGACCTGGGCAAGCTGAGCGTGCCGAATACGATTCTGGAGAAGGCCGGACCGCTGAACCATGAAGAGTGGGCGGTGATGGCGGCGCATCCGGCGCTGACGCGGTCGATCCTGGAGCGTGTGCCTTCCCTGCTGGAGCTTTCGGTGGTGGCGGGAGAGCATCACGAGAAGCTGGATGGCAGCGGATATCCGCTGGGGCTGCGGGCGGCGGACACGACGCTGGAGTCGCGGCTGCTGGCGCTGGCGGATCAGTTTGCGGGAATGACGGAGCGGCGCCCGTACGATCCGGGACACCCTCCGGAGCGTGCGCTGGACCTGCTGCGGAAGAGTGTGCCGCGGCGGCTGGATGCGGTGTGCTTCGAGGCGCTGGAGGCCTGTGTGAGGGGAAGCGGGATGGGCGGAGCGAAGACCTTCGAGGAGAGCGGCCCGGGCGAGGTGCTGGAATCCGTGGTGGCGATGGCGTGAGTGG
>DATLMQ010000253.1:0-5132 GCA_035537215.1 Acidobacteriaceae bacterium | reverse complement strand
TCGAACCACACCAGATAGTTCGCGTGGTAGACCACGCCCATCTGGTCGGTCTCCGCATACCGCACCCGCACCCGCGTCTCCGCGAACCCCTGCTCCAGCACCTTCTCTAAATCGCTCATGTAGACAAGTCTACCCAGCCGGCGCTCGAGCGCCGCTGATCTCCCCATGCGGACGCGCTTTAGCGGCCCGCCTACAACCGCCGTCTCTGCGCGTCCGGCGCGTCTCCGCTCCCAGCCTGAGCTTCCGCCACCCACCGAGGCGTTCGCTTTTCGAGGAAAGCGGCCACGCCCTCGCGAAAGTCCGCCGTCAGCCGCCCCGCGGCATTGGCTTCCATGGACAGCTCAAGAGCCTTCTCCAGCCACTGCCGATGCTGCGCCCTGAGCAATCGCTTACTCGCGGCCAGCGCCTCGGGAGAGTTCCGCATCAGCTCCGCGGCCAGCTCCCCCGCGCGCTCCCCCAGCCGCTCCCGCGGAACCAGTTCGCTCACCAGCCCCAGACGCAGCGCCTCTTCCGGCCCGAAGATCCGCGCGGACAGCAGCAGCCCCCGCGCCACCTTGTCCCCCACCTGCAGGCTCAGGTACGCGCTCACCAGCGCCGGCACAAAGCCGATGCGCGCCTCCGTGTACCCACCCCGCGCCTCCGGTGAGGCCAGCGTGAAGTCGCACATCGTCGCCAGCCCCGTTCCACCCGCAATCGCCGGCCCCTGCACGACCGCGATCGTCGGCAGATCGCAGTCCCACAGCGCGCGAAACATCCTTCCCGTGCGCTCTGCTTCCACGCGCTGCTGTTCGGCGCTGTTACCGATCATCCCCTGCAGCACATTCAGGTCCAGTCCCGCGCAGAAGGCCTCGCCCGCACCCGCCAGCACTACCACGCGCGCGCCCGCACCCTCAGCGTTCAGCAGCGCCCCGAGCACCTCATCCTGCAGCTCCGGCGTCAGCGCATTGCGCCGCTCCGGACGATCCAGGGTGATCGTCCGAATCCCGCCCAGGTCCTCAATCCGCACCGTGCTCATGCGCCACACCTGCCTGATCCGTTACTCGCAAAGGACGGCTTACTGCACCGTCTGTCCGTACTTCCGTGCGATCTCCGCCGTCATCGCCTGCAAACCGTTCAGCGGCTCCAACTCCGGCCCTTGCGCCCCCAACTCCGCCAGCGTCTCCAGCAGCGTCTCGGTCGCCAGGTTGCCTACCAGCGCATCCTGCGCAAACGGACACCCGCCCAGCCCTCCGATGGCGCTGTCAAACCTCCTGCACCCCGCCTCATACGCCGCACGCACCTTCTCCGCGGCCTCCTCTGGACGTGTGTGCAGATGCACGCCAATCTCCAGCCCATCGTGCACATCGAGCACCAACCGCATCACGTCGCGCACCAGCTCCGCCGACGCACCCCCCACCGTATCCGCCAGCGACACCTGCGCCACACCCGCATCCACCAGCAGATCCACCGCGCTCACCACCTCGTCTATATCCCAAGCATCGCCATACGGATTCCCGAACGCCATCGAAAGGTACGCGACCACATCCAGCCCAGCCTTATACGCCTGCTCGCCGATCTTCTCCAACTCCTCCAGCGCATCCTCCGGCGTCTGCCGCTGGTTGCGGTCCAGAAACGTCGGCGAGATCGAGTACGGAAAGCCCAGCGTGGTCACCGCGCCGGTCTTCACCGCGCGCTCGGCGCCCTTCGCATTCACGACGATGCCGATGATCTCCACATCGCTCGGCGCCTCCAGGTACTCCAGCACGCGCTCCGAATCGGCCATCTGCGGCACGGCCTTCTCGCTCACAAAGCTCACCGCATCCACCTGCCGGAACCCCGCCTGCACCAGCACCCGCAGATACTCGGCCTTCACCTCCGCCGGAATCACCTTGGGCAGCCCCTGCCACGCGTCCCGCGGACATTCAATAATCTTCACCACGCTCTAGTCTCCTGCTTCATCATCCGCCCTTCCGACTGCACCATCACCTTCCTCCCTCCCACGCGACCTACAGCTTCGGAGGCTGTTGTCCTATACAGCTAGCGTCCGGACCGACGATCTGCCTCACGGCTCATCAGCAGAACGAGCCAGCCTTCGACTTCTGCCACGCCCGAATGCCCACGCACTCACGCACAACACCACAACCCCACTCACCATACTCTCCCGCATCCACGGCAAGAACCCAAGTCGACGGCTGTGCAGAGATCTAGCTGGTCGTTCTGCACGTTGACCGAAGGCTGTAACGCGCTCTGCCCGGCATCCGTAAGTCTCTCCAGCAGCGAATGATGCGGGCACGACAACGAGGAGCACCGCTATGAAGAAGCTGCAAACAGAGAAAAGCCTCACGTCTGCAGCACCCCCGGATTCCATCGCGCCACCTCCGGATTCAGCGCACACGCCTCGAGCGCCGTCATCAGCACCTCGCGCGTCTTCGCCGGGTCGATGATCGCATCCACCCACAGCCGCGCCGCTCCATAGCGAGGATCCGCCTGCGCATCGTAGGTCGCCTTGATCTCGTCGTAGATCGCCTGCCGCTCCTCCGCACTGAGATGCTTTCCGCCCCGCTCCATCTGCTTCACCCGCACCTCCACCAGCGTGCTCGCAGCCGAAGCCCCACTCATCACCGCATACCGCGCCGTCGGCCACGCGAACACAAACCGCGGATCGTACGCCTTGCCGCACATCGCATAGTGCCCCGCGCCAAAGCTCCCGCCGAGGATCACCGTAATCTTCGGCACCACGCTCGTACTCACAGCTGAAACCATCTTCGCGCCCGCGCGGATGATGCCCGACCACTCCGCATCCTTGCCGACCATGAACCCGTTCACATCGTGGAAGAAGATCAGCGGCACCATCTGCTGATTGCAGTCCAGGATGAACCGCGCCGCCTTCTGCGCGCTCTCCGTATAGATCACACCGCCGAACTCCGTGCGCTTCTCGCCCGCCTGCGGCCCGACCGCGACCGTCTGCTGCTGATGCACCTTCTGATTCGCAACGATCCCCACCGCGCGCCCACCAATGCGCGCGTACCCGCACACCACCGTCCGCCCAAACTCCGCCTTGTACTCATCGAACTCCGAGCGATCCACCACCCGCGCGATCACGTCGCGCACGTCATACGCATTCGTCGCCGCCTTCGCCGGATCAGGATCCATCAGCCCGTACAGGTCCTCCGCCGCATACCTCGGCGCATCCCGCTCCGCCTCAAACGCCACATGCGAGAAGCGCGCCCCCGCCCGCTCGCCCATCTTTCCCACCAGGCTCCGCAGCCTCTCCAGGCACGAGGCGTCCTCCTTCTCCTTGAAGTCCACCGTGCCCGAGACCTCCGCATGCATCGCCGCGCCCCCCAGCGTCTCCGCATCCGTCTTCTGCCCGATGGCCGCCTGCACCAGCGCCGGTCCCGCAAGAAACAGCCCCGACCCCTCCGTCATCAGCACCGTATCGGTCATCACCGGCAGATACGCTCCGCCCGCCACGCACATGCCCATGATCGCCGTCATCTGCGGCACACCCAGCGAGCTCATCACCGCGTTGTTCCGGAACACCCTCCCGAAGTCGTCCTGGTCGGGAAACACGTCCTCCTGCAGCGGCAGAAACACCCCCGACGAATCCACCAGGTACAGCGTCGGAATCCGGTTCTCCAGCGCAATCGTCTGCGCCCGCAGCACCTTCTTCGCCGTCATCGGGAAGAACGCCCCGGCCTTCACCGTCGCATCGTTGGCCACGATCATGCACAGCCGTCCGCTGACGCGCCCTAGGCCTGTCACCACGCCCGCGCCCGGAGCCCCGCCCCACTCGCCGTACATTCCATGCGCAGCCCACATCCCCAGCTCGGTCCAGACCGAGCCGCCGTCCTCGGTCCTGTCGAGCAGCAGCTCCATCCGCTCCCGGGCCGTCAGCCGGCCCTTGGCTCGTTGGGCCTCCGCCGCCTTCGCGCCTCCGCCCTCGCGGATCCGCGCCTCCTCCGCGCGAACCTCTTCCAGCAGCCGCAGCGTCGCCTCACGATTCCTGGAAAACCGCGCCGTGCTCCTGTCTACCTTTGAGTCCAGGCGGTTCTCCGCCGCGCCAGCCGCCACTATTTCCCTCACCCAGAAAACTGGCGAAGGATAGCATGCCGACGTGTCATACTGTCCGGCACTCGGAGGGCGTCCTCATCCCATGAAAACGGACGACTGGAAACAAACCGAAGCGACCGTGGAAAGCTCCTTCCAGCACCACTGCGACATCGCGGCGGGCGGCGGCTACGTTGGCCGGGAATATTCCATTCGCTTCCGCTACGAGGTGAACGGCCGCCCCTACAGCAGCGAGTTCGAGTGCTCGCAACCCTGGGAGGTCGGCCAGCGCTTCTGCATCCGCTACGACCCCACAGAACCCGAATGCAACACCATGTGCAATCGCCGCGAAAACCGCTGGTTGTACATCGCGGTCGCGGTCCTTGCCGCGCTCGCCTTCCTCATCTACGGCTGGCTGGCCTTCAACCATCACCGCTAGACGAGCGCCGCACGTCAGCACCCGCTGCTCCCTACCGCTACTCCCCGACCGTCTCGCGGCTCTTCGGCGTCATTCGCCGGATCACAAACTCCTGCATCACGTTGCTGAATCCATCGAAGGCCAGCGTGATCAGACCGTTTTCCATCGTCAGCGCCGCTCCGCCGCGGTCGCTCGCCGGATAGTACACATTGGAGATCGCTCCCGCACCGAAGCTGCCCAGCACATTCGCGTAGGCCGGCTGCCACTTGCCGTTATCCCCCCTCGCAATCACCGCGGTCCGCAGCGCGTACCATGCCCTTCGCGGCACACTGCCCGTTCCCCGATAGAAGTACCGGGGGTCCTGATGAAACACCACCGGCAGCGCCGCTCCGGTGAGCAGCGTTCCGACTGCCGCATCCGCCAGCCCCGCGCCGTAGCGCTTGCCGTAGCCCGACGCGCCGCGCCCATATCCTGAATACGCATTCCCCACCTGCTCCATCCCGGCCATCGCGCCCACCATCGCAAAGGTCGCCGGATCCAGCACGGACTTCCAGCCCAGCTCGAACTTCAGCTTCGCCGTCAGCGGCTGCGCGTCGCGGTCGTAGCTGACAAAGTAGTTCGGCAGGATCCCCCCAATACGCTGCCGTTCCTCCGCCTTCACCTGGATCGTCGCCAGCTCTTGCAC
>DATLMQ010000252.1:0-3238 GCA_035537215.1 Acidobacteriaceae bacterium | reverse complement strand
ACCAGCAGCACATCCACCCCGCCCGCGATCAGCGCCCGCACCTCCTCCGCGTACGCCGTCTTCACCTGGTCGAACGTCACCACCCGAAACCCCGGATCGTCCGCGTCCGGAGAGTTCGACAGCGACACCGTCATCGGCCCGATCGCCCCCGCCACAAACCGCTGCCGTCCCGTCTCATTGCCCACCCGGTCCGCCCACTCCCTGCACTGCCGCGCACTCGTCTCATTGATCTCCCACGCCAGGTCCCGCAGCATCCGGTCCTCGATGATCCCCTGATAAAACTCCGGATCCTTCCGCCCCCCCTTCTCCCGCGGATCGTCCACAAAGAACTCGCTCTGCGTAATGCTCGTCGCCCCAAACGTATTCGTCTCGATGATGTCCGCCCCGGCCTCCAGAAACCGCCGGTGGATATCTCCGATCATCTTCGGCTGCGTCAGCGAAAACAGGTCGCCGTTATTCAGCAGATCCTTCGCCGAGCTCCGAAACCGCTCCCCGCGAATATCCGCCTCCGTCATCCCATACGTCCGGATCGTCGTCCCCATCGCCCCATCGATAATGGCAATGCGCTTCCGGAGAACCTCTTGTAGCGGGTGCAGATGTGCGTTCGTCATGGCTATCGTTCAGAATAACGCGCGCCGCCCCTCCTCCCAGCCGCACGGCTCCGAAGATCCGCCTCACGTCTCTGTCCCGTCCGGCCCCAACCCACCCCACCCCGTCACCAGCTCGCTCGCGGATCCTGCGTCTCTATCCAACGCCGTCAGCCCCGCCACAACCTCATCGAGCCTGCGCCCGCACGCCGCCGTCAGCCCAGCCCCACGCACAGCCCGGCAACGGCACGCGCCGCCGTTCCCCTCGCCTGCTCCCTGCCTCTGAAGATTTTGCTTCCGGAAAGCCCTACGCCAGAACCTCGGCCTCTTCGTCGCTTGTATGCGAACCCGGCTTCGCCAGCGCCGTCTGTATGGGCACCAGCAGATCGTCCTTGCGCATCACCAGGCTGGTCGCGTTCAGGCTGGCCAGCTCAAACCCGTGCCCATGCGTGATCGCGTCCGTCGGACACGCCTCCACGCAATACCCGCAGAAGATGCACCGGTTGTAGTCGATGTTGTACACCTTCGCATACCGCTCGGAGCTCGAGATCCGCTTCTCTTCCGTGTTCTCCGCGGCCTCGATATAAATGCAGTTCGCCGGGCACGCCGCCGCGCACAGAAAGCACGCCACGCACTTCTCCAGCCCATTCTCATCCCGCTGCAGCTGGTGCTTGCCCCGGTACCGCTCCTGGAACACTGCCCCCCGCAGCGGCCCCGGCCCATCCGGATAGTTCTCCACCTCGGTAGGCTTGAACGCCTCACCCAGCGTGATCCCCATGCCCTTCGCGATAGCCGCCGCATTGCGCACAATCGACATGGCCCCAGTATACGTCCCCTTTCCTCCCCTCACCCTCACGGCCCACCCTCCCCCCTGGCTCCACTCCCGCTCCAGCCTCAACCTCGTCGGCCTCTCCTCTACCTACGGCAGCACAGCCTTCACCACCCCAAACCCACCCACCTCTCGCACGATCCCCCCAATCAGATCCGCGGTCGGCGCCGACATCCACGCCTGCCGCACCGGCCCCGTCCCCTGCGCGCTCCCCACCATCTCCCGCAGCTTGTTCGCCGTCTTCAGCTCAAACCCCTCGCTCACCCACACCTGGTCGCCCTTCACCGAGAGCAGAACATCGCCCTCCTTGCTCGAAAACACCCGCTCGTCCTCCCCCGTCTCCGCCTCTTTCCTCCGCGTCAACCCCGCATACTGCCGCGGCAGCTGCTCCTCGAACACATGAAAGAAGCTCCGCGCCGAATCCCCATTCTTCCACCGCGACAGGTACAGAATCGCAATCGACGCCGTCGTCTCCTTCTCCGCCGCCGTCGCGCTCTTCCGCTGCGCCGCGTAGTACACCCCGCCATTCCACGCCGGTGCCAGCGCCTCGGCCAGCGGCTTTCCCCCAAACAGCTCCGCCGTCATCCGCACATCCAGCTCGCCCATCACGCCCACGTCGTACGGCGCATACCCCGCGCTCTCCAGCACCGGATGAATGTCCGGCAGCAGCAGCAGCGGCTCCGGCGTCTGCGCCATGTACTGGTCCGGATGCAGGATCTCCGCGCTCGTGTTCGGTGGCATCGCCAGCATCCCCGAAAACGCCTTGTCCACCCCCGCCTTCACCAGCACCGCCTGCTCGAACTTCAGCCCCGCCGTATACGGAAACAGCAGCGACTCCTGCAGCACCAGCGGTGCCCGCGCCAGCACCGGCGAGTCGCTCATATCCCCCGCCCCGCTCTCCAGCTGCTCCCCCACCTGCGGCACATCCTTCAGCGTCTTTCCGCTCGGCCGCAGCAGAAAGTCCGCAAAGCTCACCATCGCCTGCCCTTCCAGCACCGCCTCCCGCGCCGTGTCCGTCTCATCCGTGCGAATGTGCTCGGTATCCTCGTTCGAGTTCTTCGCCATCCCGTCCGGCTCCTGGTCGCCCCACTTCGTCAGCCCCACCTTCTGGTCCTGCAGCGCATGCGTCAGCTCATGCGCCATCACCGGCTTCTGCTGCTCGATCGGCACCCAGTCCAGCAGGTTCATCGTCTTCGTCTTGTTGTCGTAGAAGCCCGCAATCTGCTCCGTCAGCAAGCTCAGCAGAAACGGCCGCAGGTGAAAGTCCCTGTCCAGCAGACCGAACTTCTTCAGCACCAGCTCGCTGCGTTCCATCCGCTTGTTGCTCTTGTCCTCGTCGAACTTCTTACGCAGCTCCGCATTCACCTTGTCCCGCGTGATGAACACCTTCTTCACCGGATGCGCAATCGGCAGCCCCGTATCCCTGCTCACAAACCGGAAGATCTCGTCCGCCTCGTTCAGCAGCTGCTTCTCCTGCTCCTTGGTCAACGACGGCTCCACCACAATCGTCGTCTGCCCCGACTGCAGCACCGGCGGCGTCGTCCCCGGCGGCATCGCTCCCGTCTGCGGCGCCCCCTGCGATGTGGTTCCCGGCGGCGTCGCCCCCGTCTGCGGCGTGCCTTGCGAAGGCGTGCTCTGCCCCGCCGTCCCCGGCCTGGTCGGCGCAGCCCCATTCGGCGACGCCGCTCCCTGCCCCCACACCCCCGCCGGAACCCCAAGCCCCACCGCCAACGCGACCGCCCTCATCCGCCGAACCCGCAAGCTCACACTGCCTCCATCCAAATCTCTCCAAGTGTACGCACTACCGCCCAACCCCAACCCC
>DATLMQ010000251.1:0-2530 GCA_035537215.1 Acidobacteriaceae bacterium | reverse complement strand
ACGTCGAACGCCGTGGCCTGGCTCAGGAAGCGCTTGCTCCCGAGGCGCACGAGCGCCAACGCGGCCACGTAGGCGAGGATCATGCGTAGCGCGGTCTGAAAGGGGCCTGCGCTCTCCGCATAAGCTCCAAGACCAAATAGTGCCTGTAATTGCTCCCATAAGTCCTGGAGCATACCGATTCTCTCCTCTCAGGGAGCGTAAACCGCAAGCGGCGCGCCTTGACTCTCTACCTGACTGCTCGTGGTGTCGCGGAGGCGACCTCCCGCCCCTCGGTCCCGGCCAGGCTGCTAGGGCGCTTGCTCCACTCGCCTGCTAGCGGGAAGAGGATCACCATCATCACCAGACTGGCCACGCCCACCAGCAGGAGGACGGTCGGACGGTCGGCGAAATTGCCCGCCCCGATGATGAACGCGGCTGCCTGGTTGCGTTGGCCCGCCCCCAGGGCGAGTACCCGCCGCTCTACGCCCGCAGGGATACCTGTCAGGTAACCGCACAAGACGGCGACCGCCACAAGGAGCACGACAGAGATGATCCCGCCGCTGCCGAAAAGGCCGAGAACGCCGGGCAGGTTCGTCGCGATTGAGGTCAGGAACAGCACCACGAGGGCGACATTCGAGACCGTAGCTACCGTAGGGCGGTACTCGGCCGCTTCCTCGTCCCAACGCTCGCGTATGAAGATGCCGATTGCCAGTGGTAACAACATCTGTAAGGCGAGCTGCGTAGCGATAGAGCCGGAGTCGATCGTCACGCCGGGCAGCAGCAGCGGCAGGGCCAGCGGCACGAAAACCACCGTCACCGCGATGAGCAACGCCACGAGCGCGACTGCGGTGGCCGCATCGCCCTTGGCGATCTGCACGAGCTTGGGCACCATCGGCGCTCCTGCCACGCACGCAATCAGCAGCAGTCCAATCCGGATATCGGGCGCAAGCCCCAGGACCTCGGCCAGCAGCCACGCGAATGCAGGAACGATGATGAAGTTGAGGAACAGCGCCGCGATGATGAAGCGCACGTTGCGTAGCGGCGTAATCACCTGGCGCAGCGTCAGCCCCATCCCCATTGCGAGCATCGTGCTGACCGCGAACGCCAGCGAAGCCATCTGTGAAACACCAGTAATGAGCTGCTCCAGGGTCATTTCTCCCTCCTATCCTTTGCGATGCGTTCATGCACCAGCATCAGCCTTCCCTTCCGCCGCACAGGTAGCACACCGACGCCCGGGGCGTTGAGCCGTTATGTGCGGGCGGCAGCCTTCTTGTACTTCACTTCGCGCGTGCCGAACATGTCTATATCGAACGGGGGCTGGTCCTCGCCGATCTCCTGCTCGACCAGCCTGTGCAGCTTGGCAAGCATGCGCTCCACAAGCGCAGGGTCGTGCTTCGGGTGGTCGGGGTGGCCGATGTTCTCAAGCTCGCCGGGGTCGTTCACAAGGTCGTAGAGGCCGACATCGCCGGTCGCGTAGAGTTCTTCGAGTGTTGAGGGATTGCCGTACTCCTCCGGGCTGAACCAGCGCACCAGCTTGTACTGCCCGTCCACCACCGCCCGGTAATAGTTGCGCTTGCTGAAGTCCGGCGCACCGAACTCCTGCCCAGCCTCCCGCATACTCTCCATCCGGGCATCCCTGGGGGCGCGAGGCCCGCTGCCCATGTCCGTGAGCGCCTTGAGCGCGCCTGAGATGCCCCATTCGGGGTCGAGCATGTTCAACCCATCCCAGCAGTAGAGCGCACCATCGCCGGGGGCGTTCACGCTGCCGCGCGGGCCATCCAGGGACGGGTCGAGCATCACCGATTTCAGGCTACGCCCCTTGAGCTGCGGGTAGCGTTCACTGATTTCTCTCTCACTCAGCCCGGCGAACTCCAGCAAGGTCGGCGCGAGATCGAGGAAGGTGGAGACGGCCGCCGTCCGCTGACCATGCGGGCCACCCGGTACCACCGCGGTCAGGTAGCTAATCGCCGCCTCGTCGAAAGCGATGGCGCCCTTCTGTGACATGCGGTGAGCGCCGTTCATCTCTCCGTGGTCGCTCATAAGAAGGACGATCATGTTCTCCCACAGATTCTGGCGATCCAATGCAGCGAGGATCTTCCCGAACTCCGAGTCCACAAGCCTCATGCAATTTATCAGGTAGTTCCGCCGCTCGCGCCAGAGATCTTCCCGGTCCTCGGGAACACGGCCGTAGTTCAGATCAACGACCTTCTTGTAGCTTCTCACCCCAGGCGGCTGGAGCTCGTAGTCATCCGCGAAGTTGTCTGGCAGCGCGACGTCCCACTGCTTCTCGAACCACCCTAGCCGCTGCCTGGTCGTCTGCAGGCCGGACATGGCACCATTAGGGTCAGGCTTCTCGGCCGGATCAGACTGGAAGAACATGATGTCGTGCGGGTTGATGAGGCTGCTGACTAGCAACCAGGGCTGATCCAGCGAAGGTGCCTTGGTCTCCAGCCAATCAACCGTCTGGAAGGCAGCCGCTCCATCGAGCTGCTCGCCCTGGAGTGGCGCGCCGAACATCTCGCCCCACTGCTGGAAATCCGAGAAGCCATAG
>DATLMQ010000250.1:0-23489 GCA_035537215.1 Acidobacteriaceae bacterium | reverse complement strand
GTCCTCCCGCCTACGGCTTCCGCTGCAGGTGCACCGCCTGCAGCGCCTGATCCATGAACTCGTCCACAAAGAACCCCAGCGCCGACCCACCCACAGCACCCCCGAACGTCGACATCGTGTCGTGGAAGTTCCTGTTGCTCTGCGGATAATACAGGTTGGTTAGCGCCGACCCCGCCGCCAGCCCAAGCAGCAGCGATCCGTTGATCGTACGGTGCCCGTCACTGCTGTTCCGCGTCACCAGTGGGCGCGTGATCGCGTACAGTGTGCGGCGCTTCAGGCTGTATTGCGGGCCCAGCACAAAGTACCGCGGATCCTCGTGCAGCATCACCGCGAAGACACCGTCGGTCAGAATGCCTTCGCTCGTCTCGCGCACCGCGGCCGCTCCCACCCGTTGCGCGAACGCCCCGCCGTTGGTCCCGTAGTTCGGTTGGCCATTGGTCAGGTGTGACCATCCTCCCGCCAGCACAAAGTCCAGGAAGTTCCCCACAGAGTACAGATCGCGAGCCCCCAGGATCAGCTTCTCGCGCCCATGGATCTGCGGCGCCGCCGCCCCCGCCGGAATGTACTTGGAGTACAGCGACACCACCGGCCTCGATCCCGGGCGCACGATCGTCGCAGGATCCGCCGACATCAGGGTCTTCCTGTTGTTCTGCGATCCATCCTGTGAGCCGTCCGGCGATTCCTGCTGCAAGCTCTCGGGCAATCCACTCCCTGATTCAGGCTGTGCCCCAAGCTGTGTTCCAAGCCGTGCCCCAGGCTCCTCCGGCAGGGCCTCCCCGTCCGCCGCCGCCTCGCGGTCAGCGCCCGCCAGCGCCGCCGGAAACAGGGGGTAGCTCGCCGCCCACCCGGCAAACGCCGCCGGCCGCGCTGCCGTCTCGGACAAATCCCTCTGCGCAGCCAGCGCCATCCTCTGTGCCGCTGCCGGCAGACTCACCGTGAACATCATCGCCGCCGCGTACGCCATCCAGAGTGAAACCTGCTGCTTCAGCACAGGCCGTCGCGCGACGGGGAAAGACAAACTGCGAGGTGAGTGGGCGATCATAGGCCTTTCTCGGAGCCTCTGTTCGCTCCTTCAATAATCAACGGAGGATATCGGTTATCGGTAAAAGGACGCCTTCGCTCCTCTTACAGGTTGTCTTTCCTTTGCTTTAGCCCTTCATGATCGTCGTAGCCCGAGTCTTCGAGCCGGAACCAGGGTTACCACCTTGACACAAGGGTATCGGCGTACCGTTGACCCATCCTGTCCGCCGCGCCCACCATCGAAATGCAAGGCTACCGCCTAGGAGACGCTCCTGTGAACCCCAATCCCAATCAACGGCCCTTTGAACAGCGCGTGCAGGACGCCAGCGCCCGTGTCGAAGAAGAGCTCCGGCGAGTGGTTCGCTACCTGGACGAGGAGGTTGTGCCCGAGGTTCGACGCAACGGCTCCACCGCCTTGCGTGCCGCCGCCGCCCAGCTGCAGCGTCTCGCCCAGACTCTGGAAGATGCCGGACCCCGCACCCCGGACGCCGACCCGCGCACTCCGGGTTCCTCCGGGACCGGCACCCCCGGGGATCGCCGATGATCCATCGCATGCCTTCGGCCGGCGTGTCGCCCAGCCCATGGGTCGGCCAACGGCCCAGCCGGTTTCACCGCCGCTCGCCCAGAGTGTGCCGCAGCGATTCTCCTCTCAGCTCCCGGCCTGACCGCCAGCCCGGGTCCCGGCGCGCTCTCCAGTCGGGATACCGCCTGCTCCCGCTCGCCCTCCCCGCGCTTTCACTTCTGCTGGCCGGTTGCCATCATAGCCAGCGTCAGGTGGCGTATCAGCCTCCTCCGCCCACCTACAACAAGGGCTACCATCGCCGCTCCGTTCGGCCCCCGGATCTCTCCGCCGGGCCCGCCACCGCGCCCCCGCCCGGTTTCTTCGACGACACCAGCGGTCCTCCGGTCCTCACCGAAACCGGCCTGGCCAGCTGGTACGGCCCCAACTACAACCGCCACGCCGCCGCCGACGGCACCACCTACGATCAGGACGCCATGACGGCCGCCCACCGCACCCTTCCCCTGGGCACCACGGCACGCGTCACCAACATCGCCACCGGCCAGCAGATTCTCGTCCGCATCACGGACCGCGGTCCCTTCGCGCCCGGCCGCATCCTGGACCTCTCCATGGGGGCCGCCAAGGCCGTCGGTCTCTATCGCGCCGGCGTCGGCCAGGTCCGCGTGGAGGCCTTCGCCCACGTCTCGGCGGATCCGCCCGGACGGTGGTGCGTCCAGACTGGCCCCTTCACGGCCGAGCGCGACGCCCTCGACCTGAAGAAGGCCCTGATCGAGCGCTACGCCGGCGCCAAAGTCGCCGAGTTCGCCGGCCCCACCGGCTTCTGGGTCCGCATCGATCCCGCCGATCACGCCCGCCTCCAGGCCCTCTCCATCCAGGACTGGATCGGCCAGCCCGATCCCCAGGCCGCCCCCTATTTAGTGCGCATCGATTAAGCACGAAAATGACACTAAAACGCTTTAAAAGCACCCTAAAATGCCCTTAAAAAGCGGCCCTTTCGGAAGCCTCTGCTATACTGATCCCTGCTGTTATCTGTAGTTTCCAGCACACAGGAACACCCATGCCCAAACTAAAGACCCACTCCGGCGCCGCCAAGCGCTTCAAGAAGACTGCTAGCGGCAAGTTTAAGCGCGGACAGTCGAAGATGCGCCACATTCTCACGTCCAAGGATTCGAAGACCAAGTCCAAGCTTGGCAAGATAACCCTTGTATCTGAGGCAGATACGCCGAAGGTCGCACGCATGCTCCCCTACGCCTAAGGCGTCCGGAGCCCACTTTTCGAGTCGAGCCGGGCGTTTTTTCTGTCGATTTCTGATGCGTTTTCGTGTCATTTAGCGACAAATTAGCGTACAAAGGGCCGGTTTTAGCGTCAGGCCCCTGGGATGCGGATACGCCGCCGCCCACTGAGATTCGGAGTAGCACGCGAGTGAAGAGGTACACCTTACCTCCAGCCGCGCACACGAAGAACGCAAAAGGAGAACACGATGCCTCGTGTCAAACGCAGTACAAAGCGCAACGATCGCCGCAAAAAGATCCTCAAGCGGGCAAGCGGCTACTTCCTCACAAAATCCAAGCTCTACCAGGCAGCCCAGGAAGCGGTCGAACGCGGTCTGAAGTTCGCCTACATCGGCCGCAAGCAGAAGAAGCGGCAGTTCCGCTCGCTCTGGATCGTGCGCATCGGCGCGGCGGCCAAGCTGAACGGCATGAGCTACTCGACCTTTATCAACGGCCTGAAGCGGGCTGGCGTCGGCCTTGATCGCAAGATCCTCGCCGACATCGCCGCCAACGATCCGGCCGGGTTTTCGGCGTTGGCTACCCAGGCCAAGAGCGCGCTGCCGGTCCAGAAGACCGCGGCGTAACAGGGACGGATTTACAAGAAGGGCGTGGCTTCGGCTGCGCCCTTCCTCGTTTGGCCGCGGGTTCTTCTCGGCTGCGGGTTTTGCCGGGCTCCTGGCATTTGGCTTTTTTTGAACGGTGGGCTCTGCCGGGGTGGGTTCGTGGGGTTTCCTCCAGCCGACGTCTTCCGGGAGATCAGGGACTTCCGCGAGAGCCTTGGGTGATCCGGATGAAGCAGATCCTCCCGCTGCGCGGAAGGAGGACAAGGTGGGGAACCGCAGAGCGCCGGGTGATGATCTGTTGGACCGAAGTCCTCCCTTCGGCTTGCTCACCACGAATGACAGAAGCCCACGGGGCGGTACATGGCCCTCGCGGCTGCGGCTAGACTGTTGCGCATGATGAGGGTGCGAGTGGTTGCTTCTTTCCGTGCTGTTGTTGTGCGTAGTGTTTCTCTCGGGGCGATCACGCTCGGCTGTGTCATGAGCGGCTCGGCGCAGGTGCCGGCTGCGGTTCCGAGCCCTGTTCCAAGTGCGGCGGCCACGCGCGATGCGGCGCCGTCCGGAGCGTCGCATACGGGGCTGGCGATCACCTTTGACGACCTTCCGGTGCACAGTGCGCTGCCTCCGGGCGAGACGCGCATGGACGTCGCCCGGCAGCTGCTGAAGGCCATCAAGGACGCGCATCTGCCGCCGATTTACGGCATGGTGAACGGGGTATGGACGGAGCGCCAGCCCGAGACCATCGAGGTGCTGAGGGCGTGGCGCGCGGCGGGCGAGCCACTGGGGAGCCATACGTGGACGCACATGCCGCTGAACTCGCATTCGGCGGAGGAGTGGGAGGCGGATGCGCTGAAGAACGAGCCTCTACTGGAGCAGCTGACGAAGGCCGCGCCGGTGCAGACCGCGACCTGGCACTATCTGCGCTATCCGAACCTGCAAGAGGGTGACACGGCGGAGAAGCGGCTGGCGGTGCGGGCGTGGCTAAAAGAGCATGGCTACACGGTGGCCGAGGTGACCTCGAGCTTTGGGGATTACAACTGGAACGAGCCGTACGCGCGCTGCATGACGAAGGGGGACCAGGCGGGGGTACAGCGTTTGCACGATACATATCTCGCCGCGGCGCACCAGAACATGGCGGCATACGTAGCGGAGAACCGCGCGGTCTTCGGGCATGACGTGCCGCAGGTGCTGCTGATGCACATCGGGGCATTCGATGCGCGGATGTTTCCGGAGCTGGTGCGGCAGATGCGGGCGGACGGCTTCCGGTTTGTGAGCCTGGAGGAGGCGCAGAAGGACCCCGCATACGCGACGCCGCTGAGCGAGATGACGGGACGTGGAACGCTGGGGGACATGGTGGCGCCGTCGCGGGGCGTACCCCTCACCAAGCGTGACGACTACACGAAAGAGCTGGCCGCGATGTGCCGCTAGACTGTGGGTGTGGACGCCGCCCCGGGGATGGAGAGCAGAGAAGCCAGTAGAAGGGTCGCCCGTGCTCGGTGGGTGCTCGGACTGACGCTGGGGATGGTGCTGACGCCGGCAGCGGCGACAGCGGCAGGAGCGGGCCGGAAAACTTCGACGCAGGCGGGAGCCTCATCCCAGACCGTCGCAAGGGCTTCATCACCGACCGCTGCAGGCGCTTCGGCACAACGCCCCGGCGCTTTGCCGCAGGTGGCATTCACGTTCGACGATCTACCCGCGCATGGGCCGCTGCCGCCGGGCATGGCGCGGCCTGCGGTGGTGAGCTCTATCCTGACGACGCTGCAGCGCGAGCACATGCCCCCGGTGTACGGGTTTGTGAATGGCTTCCGGGTGGCGCGCTATCCGTACCAGATTCACATTCTGCAGGCGTGGCACGCGGCGGGGCAGCCGCTGGGCAATCACACGTGGTCGCACCCGGAGCTGGATAAGATCTCGGCGGCGGCGTATGTGGCCGACATCGCGCGGAACGAGGCGGTGCTGCGCAAGGTGGACCCGCACGGCGACTGGCGCTGGTTTCGTTATCCGTTTCTGGAGGAGGGCGACACGGTAGCCAAGCGGGACGCGGTGCGCGCATGGCTGGAGGCTCATCGTTACCGGATCGCCGAGGTCTCGATGGACTTCCAGGATTACAACTGGAACGATGCGTATGCGCGGTGCGCGGCGCGGCGCGAAGAGGCAGGCGTACGGTCACTGCATGACAGCTACCTGGCGGCGGCGGCGGAGTCCATCGATGTGTACCGCGGGATCGCGCAGACGCTGTATGGCCGCGATGTGCCGTACATCCTGCTGCTGCATGCGGGGGCGTTCGATGCGCGGATGCTGCCGGAGTTGATTGCGCTGTTTCGCGGGCATGGGTTCAACTTTGTGACGCTGGAGCAGGCCTCGGCGGACCCGGTGTACAGGGCCAATCCGGAGGTGCCGGCGCCGGGAGGCAACACGTTCAACGAGCTGGTGGCTGTGGCGCGCAACGTGTCGGTGGGGGCGGTGACTGACCGGTCGAAGGAGCTGGAGGGCATGTGCCGCTGAGGGACTCGGCTCGCGCCGGTGTGGTGGCGCGACGCTAGACCTTGAGGCCGACGAGGCGCATGAGCTCGAGCCCGTTGCGCCGGGTGACGACGCCGTCGCGCAGCTTGAAGTCGAAGAGCATGGCGCCGTCTTCGATGTGATCTTCGAAGTGCACGTTGCGGAGGGTGGGGTCGCTGGAGCTGCTGCCGGGGACAGAGGTTCCGCCAAGGCCGGTGAGCGTGAGGTCGTGCGTGCTGATGAGGCCGACGGCGCCGGTGGCGAGCAGAGCGTGCGCGATGCCCTGGGCGCCGGCGAGGCGGTCGCTGGAGTTGGTGCCGGCGAGGACCTCATCGAGGAGGAAGAGCACGGGCGGATGCTCTTCAGCGAGGGTGCAGATGGCGCGGAGGCGAAGGATCTCGGCGTAGAAGCGCGACTGGCCCCCCTGGAGCGAGTCGTGCACCTGGATGCTGGCGCCGAGGTGCAGGGGCGTGAGGCGAAGGCGGGCGGCGCGCACGGGAGCTCCGGCCATGGCGAGCACGGTGTTGATGCCGACGGCGCGGAGCAGGGTGCTCTTGCCGGACATGTTGGATCCGCTGACGAGGAGGAGGCGCGGCTGGGGGCCGAGCGCGACGTCGTTGCGCACGCATTTGGCGGCGGGGAGAAGAGGGTGGCCGAGGGCTTCGGCCTCGAAGGCGGCCGGGCCGTCGAGGATCTCGGGGAAGGGATCGGCGGGGTGCTCGAAGCTGTAGGTGGCGAGCGAGAGCAGCGCTTCGAGCTCGCCGAGCGCGCGCAGCCATGGGCCCAGGTGTGCTCCGTGGGCGCGGCGCCAGCGCTGCACCGCGGCGCCGAGCTGCACGGTGTAGAGCAGCGGAGCGTCGAGGATGCGCACGATGCCGTTGCGGCGATAGTCGATCATCTCGGCGAGGATGGCGAGATGATCGAGGGCGTGTGCGGCGCTGCGGCTGCTGTCGGCTGTGGGGGAGAAGGTCTGCTGCAGGTCGCGTAGCAGCGGGGCGTCGAAGGAGTCGGCTTGGAGGCGGCGGATGAGCGCGGAGGTGAGCCGGAGGCTGCGGGCGGCGCGTTCGGCACCGGCGAGCAGAGTGTCGGTTCTCTTCTGCAGGCCGTAGGTCAGGCTGGCGTCCACCATGACGGCGAGGACGAGCAGTATCGGAGAGCCTGTGACGGCATAACGCAGCGCCGCGCCCAGGGTCAGGAACAGCAGCGCGGGCGCAAGCCAGGCGAGCCAGCCGGGCAGGGCAGGCGTGTCCACGGCGCTCCAGCTTGCGAGCGAATCGGCGTCGAGCGGGGCGACGTCGGGACCGGGGAGGCTGGCGAGCTCCTCGCGGAGGTCGAAGCGCTGGCGGAGCTCGCGGACGGCGTCCTGGCGGGCGAGTGTCGCAGTGCGGTCGGGAGGATGCAGCAGGGAGGTGGCGAGCGCGTCTTCACCGAGCGAGGTTCGGGCACTGCAGAGCAGGTTGAACAGGCCACCGCGGCCGAAGAGATCGAGGTCCTCGGCGAAGAGGCTGGAGGCGAGGTCGACGTGAGGCTGGCGTGCAGGGAGCTCGGCCCAGCGTTCTTCGATGCGGGCGAGGCCATGGCGGCAGTGGGTTGCGGCGCGTTCGGCGCGGTCCTCCTGTCGCAGAACAGCAGAGTGAAGGCGCGCGATGAGAACGAAAGCGGCGCAGGGCAGCAGCACCCACCAGGCCGAAAACGCATGGGCGTGGAGCGCCATCCAGCCCACGGAGATGATCGCTAACGCGAGCAGCAGCCGTACGTAGCCCAGCTGCACATGCTTGCGATGCTGATGCCGCGCCTCGGCGCCGCGGCTGGAGGCACGCGCGCGGTACTGCTCAGCCGGATCGTCCAAAGGCGCCGCCATCATTCGCCCTCCATTATCGTCAATGCTTCAGGTGTCATCGCGCCTGGTCTGCACAGGCTCTCCAGAGTATCGCGGCCTCCGCACACTCACCCGGGGGTGCATCGCTCCGCTCCGGCCCGGGCACAACGCCGCGGACGCCATCCGGTATCCTAGAGACATGCCTTCCGCGGTTGAAACCCCCTCCAGCGATGCCCCTTCGAGCAGCGCCGAACCGACCTCCGGCAACGTGCCGTTCGAGTCATGGGGCCGCTATCCCCTTTACGACGCTGACGTGCGGCCGCTGCACTGGCGCGACGAGTTCCCCAACGTCATCAGCGGTGTGCATCATGGCGCGCTGCCGGTGGGCATGGGCCGCAGCTACGGGGACGTGTGCCTGCTCAAGGACGGCACGCTGGTAAAGACGACGGGCATGAACCGCCTGCTCGGCTTTGATCCGAACACCGGCATCCTCACCGCGGAGGCCGGCATCACGCTCGCGCAGATTCTCGACTTCGCCGTGCCCAACGGCTTTTTCCTTCCGGTGACGCCCGGGACCAAGTACGTCACGCTGGGCGGCGCGATAGCCAACGATATCCACGGCAAGAATCACCACGTCGCGGGCACCTTCGGCAATCACGTGCCGCGCTTCGAGCTGGTGCGCTCGGACGGCTCGCGGCTGCTGTGCTCTCCTACGGAGAACCCGGACTTCTATGCGGCGACGATCGGAGGCCTCGGGCTCACCGGCATGATCACCTGGGCACAGCTGCGGCTGAAGCCCATCGTGAGCCGCAAGGTCGACTACCAGGGCATCCAGTTCCACGGCATCGACGAGTTCCTTCATCTCACCGCCGAGTCGCAGAACATCGAGTACACGGTGAGCTGGATCGATGTGACCTCCACGGGCAAGAACTTCGCGCGCGGTATCTTCATGCAGGGCGACCACTCGCAGGTACCCGCCGAGCTGAAGATCTCCAAGGAGCCAAAGCTGACGTTTCCCCTGGAGCTGCCGGGATGGGTCCTAAATGGAGCGTCCGTCGGGCTTTTCAACACCCTGTTCTTCAACAAGCAGATCAAGCCGCGCGTCTCCGCGCTGCAGGACTATGAGCCTTTCTTTTATCCGCTGGATGCTGTGCTGAAGTGGAACAAGATGTACGGCAAGCGCGGGCTGCTGCAATTCCAGTACGCCATCCCGTGGGAGCATGCGCGCGAAGGCACAATCGCGATCCTGCAGGAGGTGGCGAAGTCCGGCCTCGCCAGCTTCCTCGCCGTGCTGAAGGCCTTCGGCGACGTGCCTTCGCCCGGCATGATGAGCTTCCCCAAGCCGGGCATCACACTGGCGCTGGACTTCCCGATCAAGCCCGAGAAGAGCTTCAAGCTCTTCGATCGCCTCGCCGAGATGACCTATGAGTTCGGAGGGCGGCTGTACCCGGCCAAGGACGCGCGCATGACCGCGCAACAGTTCCAGGTCTTCTATCCGCAGTGGCAGCAGTTCGCGCGCTACAAGGACCCGGCGCTCACGTCGAGCTTCTGGGAGCGCGTCGTCGGCGGACAGGGGCTCATGCAATGAGCACCATCGGAACGACACCCTCCGCCGAACCCTCGCTTCCGGTGCGCTCCGCGCCTGTTCCGGCAGCACCGCCCGTGCGTACGACGGAACCGAAGCGCATCCTCGTGCTCGGCGCGACCTCCGGCATTGCCGAGGCCTGCATCCGGCTGTGGGCCACGCGCGGCGACAGCCTCTTTCTTATCGGCCGCAACGCGGAGCGCCTGCAGGCGGTGGCCGCCGATGCCCGTGTGCGCGGAGCGGGCCACGTGGACTTCGCGGTCGCCGATCTCGATCATGCGGAGTTTCACCCCGACCTGATGGCGCATGCGATCAACTCGCTCGCGGGGCTCGACGTGGCGTATCTCGCGCTCGGGGTTCTGGGCGACCAGACGCAGGCCGAGCGCACCTTCGTCTCCGCCGCGCAGATCATCCAGACCAACTACACGGCCCCGGTGAGCCTGCTGACGTGGCTGGCGAACTACTGCGCGCAGCGCCGTGGCGGAACGCTGGCGGTGCTCAGCTCAGTGGCCGGGGAGCGGGGACGCAAGTCGAACTACGTCTACGGCAGCTCGAAGGCGGGGCTCACCGCGTTTGTGGACGGGCTGCGCAATCGCATCGACCGCGAGGGCGTGCGCGTCATGACCATCAAGCCCGGTCCGGTGAAGACCTCGATGACCGAAGGCATGAAGGGCAGCGAGCGCTTCGCCGACGTGAACAAGGTCGCCGCGACGATCGTGAAGGCCATCGATCGCGGACAGGATGTGGTGTACGTGCCCGGGCAGTGGCGGCTCATCATGGCTGTGATCCGCGCGATTCCGGAGAGCATCTTCAAGAAGCTGAACCTGTAGCGACGGTTCCGCCGAAGCCATACAGCAGACTTACGGCAGCGTTCCGCGCACGGCATCATCCAGTATGATGTTGTTCTTCTCCAGCAGGTCGCCGACCGCATGGTCGAGCTCGATCTGGGCCTTCTTCCAGTTGGAGCGGGCCGCGATCTCGGTGGACCGCGCCTGCGCGAGATACGCCTGATCCTGCAGCACGGCCAGCTCCGTCGACTGGCCCACGCTCAGCTTGTCGCGCTCGGCTTCCAGCAGCTGCGACTGGTACTGGCGGCTGGCCGTCGCGGCGGCATACGCAGCCTCGGCCGTCTCGAGTGCGACCACCGCTGTCTCAATCTGCTCGCGAATGACCTGCGACAGCCGCTCGGTGCGGCTCTGCACCTGGCGCAGCTGCACGGCATCGCGCGCGGCATCGCTCGCGGCCACGCGATTGCGCAGGGGCAGCGTCAACTGCACGCCCGCCTGGTAGATGGTGGAGGTCCGCAGGCCGCCGGTCGCGAGATTGGCGGGAGGCGTGGCCTGTCCCGTTCCCGTCGAGCCCAGGACTTCGTACGGCTGCTCGCTCGATCCACGCGTCTCCACGTTGGCATAGAGATTCAGCTGCGGAAGCGCGGCGTTGCGGCTGGCCTGGGTGGCGATCCGGCCGTTCTCCACCTGCAGCTGCGACTGCGCCAGATCGGGACGCTGCGCCAGGCCTGTGCGCACCAGCTCCGGCACATCCAGGGCTTGCTTGCGCTCGGGAACGACGATGCGGTCGGTGGGTACAATCTCATCGAACTGCGCCGTGAAGACCGGCGACGCGGAGCGCAGCAGTTGATTCTTGAGGATGATCTCTTCCTGCTTGTACAGGCCCTGCGCCTGGATCAGCGCAAAGCGGCTGGAGCTCTCGAGCGCCTGCGCCCGCGTCAGCTCGATGGGCGCAAGCGTGCCCAGCTCCACCTGGCTCTGATCGTCTTCCCGCAGCTTGGTCGCGGCGCGCAGGCTCTCCTGTTGCACGAGCACGTTTTCGCCCAGCGACACGAGGTCGAAGTACAGCCGCGAGATGCCGTAGATGGTGTCCTGCACCTGCTGCTGAAAGACCAGCCGCGAGATCTTCTGATCGGTCCTGGCGATGCGCAGAAAGCGCAGGTTCACCTCGCGCCCGCGCCCGCGCATCAACGGCTGGGTCAGCGTGACCGAGGTGCTCGGCGAGTAGAAGGGGTTGTACTTCGAGGTTGATCCGTAGATCACCTCCGAGTCGTTGTTGACGATGGCATCCAGCTGCGCGCCGGTCGAGAAGCCCTCGATATAGCCGAGGTTCAGCGTGGTGAAGTTCAGCGGCTGCGTCTGCGTGGGCGTTCCCGTAGGCGAGCCGGTGGTGCTCGTCAGAGTCACCGTGTCCGAGCGCCGCAGATAGCCGGCATCTCCGATCAGCTGCGGGTCGAAGATCGGCAGGTTCGGCCCCGGCGCGTACTGAAAACCGGCTGCCGTCTGCGATAGAGAAAGCTGGCCCTGTGCCGTGGAGTTCAGCGCCGTAAGGTCGGTGACGGTCGGTGCGGTCGGATTCGTATTCGTCGTCTCGGCCGCCAGCAGCGGCGAGCCCGGCCCGCCCACACCATTCGGCGGCTCGCTCACGGTGTAGTCGATGCCGCGGAGGCTGCCGCCGCCCGCCGCCCGCACCGCATCCGTGCGCGCGAGCACGAGGTTGTAGCGCTGCGCCTCGACGTCGAGATTGTTCTCCAGCGCCAGCGCGATCGCGTCCTGCAGTGTGATGTAGAGCTTGCCATCGCGGATCAGCCCCTGCAGCCGCGCCTGGCTGCCGGCGAACAGCGGAGGCACCACGGGCCGGCGATACGGCCCAAGAAAACCGAGAAAGCTCCTCAACCCGCGCGCATCCTCGCGTTCCGGCTGCACGCTGCTGTTCATCGCTGCGGTGATCTGCGGCGCGGGCGCGTTCGGTGTATCCACATGCGGTGCCAGCGGGGAGACCGGCGGCGTCTCCATGGAGGCATTCGGCGCGGACGGGCCATCGGGGCCGGCAGGCACGCTCCGCTGCGTCGGCGCGGCACTCAGTGGCGGCACATCCGCGTTCGGTGCTCCGTTAGCGGGCAGAACAAGCGAGGGCGCTGCAGAGGGCACGCTGTTCTGCCCTGGACCGGCGGCCACCTGGCTGTGCCCGACGGTCGCGGCGAGGCCCAGAACGGCTCCTCCGGCAGCGCCCGCGCACGCCCATCGCTGCGCCCGGCTCAGTATGCCGCGCCGTGCAGACCGCCCTGCCGCTGCGTCTCTCCACCGCGGGCTCATGGCTTACTCTCACTGCTGCTGCGCTTTCCCTGGCCACTTCCGTTGCCCCGCCCCTGCTGGTTCTGCTGTCCCGTCTTGCCCTGCAGATTTTCGTCTGTAATCCCCTGGTTGCCATAGCGCGTAGTTCCGCCCGGGGGGGTGTTCTGCGATGGCGGCTGCTGCGGTTGCGACTGCGGATCGGGCCGGCGATGCACCTCCACTGGCGCACCCTCCACCACGTCGTCGGTCACGTTGGTCACCACGGTATCGCCCGGCTCCACACCGGTCAGCAGCTCTACAGCGCTTCCGAAGTCGCGCCCGATGGTCACCGGGACCAGGTGCACCGTTCCGTTCATAACCTTAGCGATCATCGACTGATCCCGCCGGATCACGATGGCATCTCCGGTTACCAGCACGGGTCCGTCCGCCGCCGCTGCGGGCGCAAACGTCACGACCGTGTACATACCCGGAAACAGCTTGCCCGCGCGGTTATCCACCTGCACCTCGGTCAACATCGTGCGCGTGTTCGGGTCCACGGAGTTCGCGGTCCGCGTGATGTCGCCGCCAAAGTTTGTCCCCGGGTACTCGGCGAACGAGAGCTGCGCATGACCGCCCACGTGGATGGAGCTCACGTAGCCCTCGGGCACCGAGACCAGCGTTCGCAGCCGCTGCATCTGCGCCAGCCCGAACAGCGCTCCGCCCTGGCCGGGCGACTGCGCCGGCGTCGCCGCCGTGCCCGTGCCGCCGGAGCTGCCACCGTTGTTGGACTGCGCTGCCTGCGAGCTTCCGCCCGCGCTCGAAATCTGTCCCTGCGGCGCCGGCGCGCTCCCCGAGCCGGAGCTCGCCCCGGCCGCCGAGATCAAGGCTCCCACCTCCACGTTGCGCTGCGTGATGATGCCGGCAAACGGCGCGCGAACATACTCAAAGGCCTGCAGCGCCTGCACCCGCCGCAGGTTGGCGCGATACGCGTCCACGTTGCGCTGCGCCGCCGAGACGTTCGCCACCTCCGACGCATAGTTGGTCTCCTGCTGATCGCCCTGCTGCCGCGACAGCACACCCTTGGTCACCAGCACGCGATAGCGCTGCAGCGTCACCGTCTGCAGAGCCAGCTGCGAGCGCTGCTGCTCCAGCTGCTGCTCGGCCTGTGCAAGCTGCTGCCGCGCCTGCGCCACCTGTTCATCCAGGTCCGGCGACTCCACCACAGCCAGCAGCTGATCCTTGCGCACGTGATCGCCGATATCCACCAGCCGCTTCGCGAGGTAGCCGTTCGCGCGCGCGTAGACGTATGCCTCGGTCAGTGGAATCGTCGTTCCCGGAAGCGCCAACCCGGCCTGGTTCTTGGCTCGCTGCACCGTGGCCACCTCGACCACCGGCTTGGCATCACGTTGCTGCTGCGCGCGGCGGTCGATGTCCTTATCGCGCTCATGCCGTGGCAGCCAGCCCACCAGCACCACGACCAGAAACAGCAGTGCAAACGCCACAAGAAAGACCCACAGCATCCGCCGGTTCGCCGGCTTGTGCGCATGCTCTGTCAGCGGCATATGCCTGCGCTTGCGGCTGGAGTTGCTCTCCTCGAAGCTCTTGCCCAGCCGCGCATCGTCCAGCGCATTCGGGTCTTCGAACGAGCGTGCCAGCCGCTGCCGCTCCGCGAAGTCCGCGTCGGCGAACTCACGCCCGAGCTCGCGCTGGCTGGCCTCGCTGGTGCACTCAAAGCTTCTCCCCAGTCCGCGCTCTTCCGGCGTGGCTCCATGCTCAAAGCGCTCGCCCAGCCGCGAGGGGTCGGTCTCATCCGGCCACGGCAGGCGATGCTCCTCGTCGGAGGCATCGGCTCTGCGCCCGGGCTGGGGCTCGTTCGGAAGGCGCTCGTTGGGGTATCGGGGGTCGCGGGTCTCATCGGCCATTAGGCGGGCTGCTCCTGGGCGTTACCGTGTGAGGCGCTGCCCGGGCGGCCGTTGGCCTGCATCTGCGGGTTCTCGCCCTCGTGGTACTCCTCGTCAATCTCACGTGTGTAGTCAATGGGCGGATGCTTCTTCAGCAGCGAGTAGATGGTCGGCACCAGGAACAGCGTGCCCATCGTCGCAAAGAGCAGGCCGCCGATCACAGCGCGGCCCAGCGGCGCATTCTGCTCGCCACCTTCGCCCAGCGCCAGCGCCATGGGCAGCATGCCGATGATCATGGCCAGCGCCGTCATCAGCACCGGCCGCAGCCGCGTGTGCCCTGCATTCAGCGCGGCCTCACGGCGATCCTTGCCCGCCAGCCGCTCGTCATTGGCAAACACCACCAGCAGAATCGAGTTCGCCGTGGCCACGCCGATGGTCATGATCGCGCCCATCAGCGATGGCACATTGAACGTGGTCTGCGTGACAAACAGCATCCACAGAATGCCGCAGAACGCGCAGGGAATCGCCATCAGGATGATCACCGGATCCAGCCAGCTCTGGAAGTTCACCGCCATCAGCAGGTACACCAGCCCGATCGCGAAGATGATGCCCAGGCCCAGGCGCGTGAACGAGTCGTTCATCGTCTTCACCTCGCCCCGCAGCGCCAGCCGCGTCGTCTTGCCCAGGTTTTTGTTCTCGCGGTCCATGATCTTCTGGATCTCGCTTGAAACGCCGCCCAGGTCGCGCCGGTCCACATTCGCGAAGACATCGAACACCGGCTGAATGTCGTAGTGGTCGATGATGATCGGCGACTGATCGCGCCGGAAGGTTGCCACGTTCCCGAGCAGCTGCGTCGCCGTGCCCTGCGGCGTCGTGATCGGTGTCCGTGCGAAGTCCTGCAGCGATGTAATGCGGTACTGCGGCGTCTGCACCACCACCTGGTAGTTCACGCCGTTCTGCGGATTCAGCCACTGGTTCGGCGCCGTCTGCCCCGTACCCGAGAGCGAGATCAGCGTCGACTGCGACACATCCTGCTGCGTCAACCCGATCTGCCGCGCCTTGCTGCGGTCCACGTTCACCTGCAGCGTCGGATACTGCACCTGCTGGTGCAGGTGCACGTCCACGGCGCCGGGAATCGCCGCGATCTCCTTGGCCAGCTTCGACGCCAGCTCATAGTTCCCCTTGCCGCGCCCGATCACCTGCAGATCGATGGGCGACGGCAGGCCGAAGTCCAGGATCTGGTTGGTGATGTTCGCCGGCGCAAAGAAAAAGGTTCCATCGGGAAACTTCTCGTGCAGGTCATCGCGCAGCAGCCGCATGAAATCCTGCGTCTGCTTCTTCCCCGGCTTCAGCGCGATCAGGATCTCGCCGCCGCTGTTGGAGATCGTCGCCGACGTCGAGAACGCCAGGTTGATGCCTCCATTCGGCAGGCCGATGTCATCCAGAATCATGTCCACTCTGTCCTGCGGCAGCACGCGCCGGATCTCCGCCTCCACCCGCGCGAAGTACTGCTCTGCGTCCTCGATCCGTGTGCCCTGCGGCGGCTCCACCTCCAGCCGCATCTGCCCCGAGTCCACATACGGGAAGAAGTCCCGTCCAATCATCACCGTCATCGGCGCGGAGACCACCACCAGCAGCCCGAACAGCAGGAGCGTGATCGCCGGGTTTTCCAGGCACCACTCCAGCAGCCGCTTGTAGTGATGCTGCATCTTCTCGAACTTGCGATCGAACTTCATGTGCCAGCGCCACACGAAGTTGTGCTTCTCCTCGCGCTCGCTCTCGCCGGCGTTCTGGTACAGCCCAATCTCCTTGCCCAGCATGAAGTGCATCATCGTCGGCACCAGCGTGCGCGAGAGGAAGTAGCTCGCCATCATCGCGAACGCCACGGCCATCGCCAGCGGCGTGAACAGGAACTTCGCCGCTCCGGTCAGCAGCACCACCGGGATAAACACGATGCAGATCGACAGCGTGGACACAAAGGCCGGCGCCGCCACCTGCTGCGCCGAATCCAGGATCGCCCGGGTCAGCGGCTTGCGCTCCGCCATGTTGCGGTGCGTGTTCTCGATCTCCACCGTCGCGTCGTCCACCAGGATGCCCACCGCCAGGGCCAGACCGCCCAGCGTCATCACGTTGATCGTCTCGCCCAGCGCCGTGAGGATCACCAGCGACGTCGCAATCGACAGCGGAATCGACACGCACACAATCAGCGTCGACCGCCACGACCCCAGGAACAGCAGGATCATCAGCCCCGTCAGCACCGCGGCGATCAGCGCCTCGCGCGCCACCTCCTCGATGCTCGTACGCACAAACAGCGATTGGTCGAACAGCGGCGTGATCTTCAGGCCGCCCAGCCCCGCCTGGATCCGCGGAAGCTCGCTCTTCACCTGCTCCACGATGTTCAGCGTCGAGGTCTTGCCGTTCTTCAGCACCGTCAGCAGCGCGCCGCGCTTGCCGTTCTCGCGCACCACATTCGTCTGCACGGCATAGCCCATATGCACCTGGGCCACATCCTTCACGTAGACCACCGCGCCGTTAGCCGCACGCACCGGCAGGTCGTTCATCGCCGAGATCTGGTCCGGGCTCGAGTTCGTCCGCACGATAAACTCGCGGTCGCCGATACGGGCTGTACCCGCCGGCAGGATCAGGTTCTGCTGCGAAATCGCCGTCGACAGGTCCGCTGCCGACAGATGATGGGCATACAGCAGATTCGGGTCTGCATCCACCATCACCTGCCGCGCCTTTCCGCCGAACGGCAGCGGCAGGCTGGCCCCTTGTACCGTGGCCAGCGCCGGCCGCACAAAGCTCTGGCCCATGTCGTACAGGTCAGACTCACTCAGGCCCTCGCCCCCCAGGCCTATCTGCAGAATCGGCACCGACGAGGCGTCGTACTTCAGGATCCCCGGCGGAAACGTCCCTGGCGGCAGTTGCCGCAGGATCGTCTGCACGATCGAAGTCACCTGGGCCTGCGCCGCCGCGATCTGCACCGTCGGCTGGAAGAACACCCTGACTACCGCCACGCCCTGATAGCTCTGGCTCTCGGTGTGCTCAATGTCGTTCACCGTCGTCGTCAGCGCGCGCTCGCACACCGTCACGATACGGCCTTCCATCTCTGTCGGCGTCAGTCCGTTATAGGTCCACACGATCGTCACGACGGGGATGTCAATGTACGGAAAGATGTCCTTGGGCGCCTGGATCGCCGCGCCGATCCCAAGCAGGGCAATCAGCAGCGATAGCACAACAAAGGTGTAGGGACGCCGCAGCGCCAGCCGTACGATCCACATACTCGCCTCAGAGACACATTGCTACAGAGATCTCCCTAAGAAGCCATTCCCTAAGAACATCCCCTAGAAAATCTTTCCCAAATACTTTCCCAGATACAGATCAGACGCACCAAACCGTCTTCGGGACGCGCGTGCTGCGGAAACCGCGAGGTCCACCCGCAGACCGCAGCTGACTTTGTTGCTCTCTTCAAGTAAAGCATCGCCGCGCTCTCCGCCGCATACGACACAAAGGGCCGCTCCACACGGGAGCGGCCCTCGCTTCTTCTGCTGGTCTGGGGTCTACTTCTTGGCCCGCTCGAAGCGCTTGTTCACCTCGTCCCAGTTCACCACGTTCCACCATGCCGCCAGGTAGTCCGGCCGGCGGTTGTTGTACTTCAGGTAGTACGCATGCTCCCACACATCGTTGCCCAGAATCGGGTACAGTCCCTGGCTCAGCGGGTTGTCCTGGTTGGGCGTCGTCACAATCTCCAGCTTTCCGCCCTTGAACACCAGCCATCCCCAGCCGGAGCCGAACTGCTTTGCCGTCGCCTCGTTGAACTTCTTCTTGAAGTCTTCAAAGCTGCCAAAGTCGTTCGCGATCTGCGACGCGATCAGCCCGGTCGGCTCGCCGCCCCCGCCTGGCTTCATGATCTGCCAGAACATGGTGTGATTCACATGGCCGCCGCCGTTGTTGCGGACCACCGCCCGCACCTCTTCCGGCACGCTGTTCAGGTCGCTCACCAGCTCCTCGGGCGTCTTCTTGCCCAGGTCCGGATGCTTCTCCACCGCGCCGTTCAGGTTGGTCACGTACGCCTGGTGGTGCTTGTCATGGTGCAGCTTCATCGTCGCTTCGTCGATCGTCGGCTCGAGCGCAGCATAGTCGTAGGGCAGGGGAGGAAGTTCGAAGGCCACGGCGGTTGCTCCTTAAAGTTCACAGGGTGTCGGGCGGAGGCAAACTCCGCGCATAAGTGTCGTTTCAGCCCACTCCGTTGTTGGATGCTACGGAGCAGACCGCGACGCAAACATCTGTGAGCTTAGCGCATTGTCATCAAATCTGCTTCGGCGCCTGCCTATGGCATCAGCACCAGCTGGCACCGTTCACCGTAACAATTCACCATCGCGCCCCGCACCAGCTGCGCCTCCGATCCCTCGGGAAACATCCGCCCCAGCTTGGCCTCCCGAATCATCGCTTCCGCCCCCTCCACGGTCTTCTCGCCTGTCGGTCGTACCTGCAGGATCTTGCCATGGGCCAGCAGCAGTCGGTACTCCGCCACGCCCTTACGCCCGTTCGCCGGCCCCAGCATGATCGTTCGTTGCTGCTGCTCGTCGGAGATGTTTCCAGCCTGCTTTTGGCGAGCCCCGCCCGCCTCTGCCTTCGCGTCCCGCAGCAAATGCAGAGCCGCATTCACCTGTTCCACGTGCGTGTGTGTTTCGTTATTCGGACGATTGGCCCAGGCCGCTTCCACATACGACTTCGCCTCTTCTGCCTTCCCCTCCCGAAACAGAATCCACCCCATCGTGTCCCAGGACGCAATCAGCAGATTGCTCCGCGACAGCATCGTGTTTAGGGACTCGTCGAACGTCCAGCTGCGTGTCTCGCTGGTCAGCCGCTCCAGAACGAATCGCTCCTTCTCGTCAGCCAGCGGCAGCTCCTGCCCCGCGTCGGCCAGTTGATACGCCAGCTCGTTCATCATCCCCAGGTCCTGGGTCCCCACCAGCAGGGCCTTCAGAGTCGCCGCCCCCTCCTTGGTCTTGCCCGCGGCCAGCTGCGCACGTCCTAACACCAGCTGCAAACCCGTATCTTCCTTACGCTCCTCCGGGCTCATCAGCTCTTCGGCCTCCTCCGCGGCTTCGAGGGCCGCCTCGGGTTGGCTTCCCTGAATCAGCAAAGCTGCCAGGTCCTTCAGTGGCTTGGGATCGAGGGGGCTCGCCGTTCTCCATGCGCGCAGCGTCCGTTCCATCTGCGCCAGATCGCCCTTTCGCTCCAGCACAGTCACCAGCACCGGATACACACTCACCGAATCCGGATGCAGCGCCACCTCCTTCTGCAGGCTCTCGATGGCCTTGTTCATCTCCCCCTTCTGGTAAGCCACATACCCGAACCCCGCCCAGAGCATCGGCTGCTTCGGGTTCATTTTCTTCGCTTTCCCCAGCAGCACCGACGCCGTCTCGACATCCATCTTTTTCGTCGCCTCGGCTGCCTGCTGCACCAGCTTGCGCGCCTCCTCTTGATCGCCCTGCGTACCCGAATCGCCCGCCCCCGTAATCGACGATCCCACGTCACTCAAGCTCGTTCCGCCCGGCTTGTGCAGCGGCACATACATCTCCATACCCAGGCTCACGGCGTCCGCCCACTTCTTGTACGTCTTCCAATCTTTTGCAGGCACCTTCTGCTCCAGCACCGTCACGCGGCGCTCGGTGTACAGCGTACCGTTCTCGAACCGATAGCTCAGGTCATACGTCGCAAACGTCGCCTTCTCGTGCACGGCCTCCGGCAGCTCCGCGGTCCAGCCCTTCGGCAGCGTCATCTCCGCCGTGCTCGTCTCCACCCGCGGAACGCCCAGCTTGATCTCAGCCACAGGCGGCTCTTTCTCATCCACCATGGGGAGATCCACCGGGGCCAGTTGCGGGATGATCCGCAGATTGGCCCAGTCTCCCGCACCCTCCCGGTGGTAATCGAAGCTCACCATGAAAGGAGCCTCGATGTCGTCTACCCGCGAAAACTCCGGTCGGCTCGCCGTCCCCCCGTAGCCCACAGTGTTCACAATCTTTTGCGCGAACTCCGTATACTGTGCCGGTCCCACCTGTCGCAATGCCTCCCGCAACCCCAGCTCATTGTCTCCACGCACCGAGAGCGTAATGCGCGACTCCGAGGTCCCATTCGCTCCCAGCGTTCCCTTGGCCGTCCACTTCTGATACACCTCAAACGGCAGATGGTCGGTAGTCCGCTCCACATGCGCGGCACCGCTGCCCGGCACCACCAGCGCCGCATGATCCCGCAGTATGGGCAGCAGCATCCCGAACGGCGCCACCTCCGCCGTGGGGTCCAGCCACACGTCTTTTCCGTTCAGCTTCACGTGCGCAATCAAGTGATTGAACGCCTCCGGCGACGGCACTGCCTTGTTGAAGCGCACCCCTGCTCCGATCAGTGCGGCGTCCGAGTCCTGCCCGAGCGCCGCCAGCATCGCCGCCAGCAACACCTCTTTGTCCTTGCAGTCGCCGTACTGGTTGTGCAGCACATCCGCGGCGGTGTGTGGCTGGTATCGCCCCGTCCCGAACGCCACCCCGATATACCGGATCTGCGTGGACGCATACTCATACACGGCCCGCAGCTTCTCCTCCTGGCTCGTCTTGCCCGCGGTAATCTCGGCCACCTTCGCCTTGATCTCCTCATCCGGTGCGCTGCGCTGCCCCACCAGGCTGTGGTACCACGCCCCCACGGCCTCCCAGCTCGGAAAGGTCGTAAACGCCACCGAGGGCAGCCGGCCTTCATCCATATCCGTCTGTTCCTCCAGCGTCAGCAGCCTGGTCTTCTTGGCCAGCGCGGCGGCTTCGGCTTCCTTGCCCACCGTGGGCTTCAGGTAGCTCTGTGTCCACCGGTACACGTGTTCCGCGCCCTCCGCTGCCTCCACCGGCTTCGCGCCCAGGCCGGGGTTCGTCCATACGGTCACCGCTTTACCCGCCGGCACGCGCAGCTCCATCGACTCCGCCAGCACTACACCGCCTTCGCTGACAAACGTCTCCTGTCCCCAGAACTGTCCGGGGGCCTCACTCCGTGTCCGCACCACCCGGCCCTGCCATTCCAGCGTGTCGCCTACCCGCAGGTTCCGGACCGGCACCTGCAGCTGCTTCAGGTCGCTGTAAAACGGCGCCATCCGAGTCACCTCTTCCGGCTGCTCCATCCCGCTGGAAATCGGCGTCTCCGTCACCGTCCCGTTCGGCTCCCGCACCCGCACATAGTGCATCTCCACGCGCTCTGAGGCCGAAGCGAAGGGAACCGACACCACCCCCAGCTGCCGCACGGCTGCTTCGGACTGGATTTTCACCACCACCGTGCGTTCCCGGTATCCGGTTCCGTCCGCATTGAACTGCACTACCGAGCTCAGCCGCTCAAGCACCAGCGGCTCGCTGCTATAGCTCGTGGCTCCCTGCGCCAGGGGAACGGCCGCCGGAGCGGGAAGTGGTGAGACGGCAGTCTGAGCTGAACTTCCGGAGGCAAACGGCAGAAGGCTCAGGGCCGCGAAATAGAGGCCGAAACGTGGGCTGGACATGGAATCTCCAGCAATATAAACAGAGCGTCGCCACGAAAGATACGGTCACATTACCGTAGTGTGGTGCCGCTCATCGGCCTTGCCCCTGAGACTCCCGTCACACTCCTGGGGTCTAATAGTTCAGCATGAGTGCTTTGAACGAAACCTACCGCTGGCTCGACGATGACGGCCCGGCCTTTGGCGCTCCCGGGCTGCAGCCTCGCTGGACCTCCAGCCAGAAGGACGCCATCTCCACGGCCTACGCCGCCTCCAGCAAGATCTGGTTCACCGCCTCGCACGGCACTCTGAACGAGATCTACTACCCCACCATCGATCGCCCGCAGACCCGCGACATGGAGCTGCTCTTCACCGACGAGGAGACCTTCTTCCACGAGGAGAAGCGCGACTTCGAGTACGACTTCCACTACATCGACTCCGACGCCCTGGCGATCCGTGTCGCCGCCAACGATCTCGGCGGCCGCTACACCGTCACCAAGGAGTTCATCACCGACCCCCATCACCCCGTCGTCCTCATGCACGTGAAAATTGATGGCGAAGAGTCCATCGTTTCGCGGCTCAAGTGCTATGCCCTTCTGGCTCCTCACCTCGATGGCGGCGGCGCTGGCAACTCCGCGCGCTCGGTCGATATGGCCGGCCGCCGCTGCATGCTCGCCTGGAAGAACGGCATCTCGCTCGCCTTCGGCGCCGACTGCGGCTTCTCTCGCTCCAGCTGCGGCTTTGTCGGCGCCAGCGACGGCTACCAGGACCTCTCCACTCACATGCGCATGACCTGGAACTTCGGCCAGGCGCTCGACGGCAACATCGCCCTCATGGGCGAGATCGACGTCAACCTCCATCGCGAGTTCACCATCGCCATCGCCCTCGGCGACGGCCACCACTCCGCGCTCGCCGGCATGATGCAGACCCTCGCCACGCCTTACGCTCTGCACCTGGCACGCTTCATCGAGCAGTGGCACCGCGCCGAATCCCCCGCCGCTCTGGTTCCCGCCTCCACCGACCGCGGACGCCTCATGCGCGTCTCGCACAACGTCATCCTCGCCCACGAGGACAAGACCTACACCGGCGCCTTCATCGCCTCTGCCTCTATCCCCTGGGGAGCCTCCAAATCCGATGACGACCTCGGCGGCTACCACCTCGTCTGGACGCGCGACATGATGCAGTCTGCCACCGCGCTGCTCGCCTGCGGACGCACCGACACCGCCCGCCGCGCGCTCGTCTACCTGGCCTGCACCCAGCACCCCGACGGCGGCTTCTCCCAGAACTTCTGGATCGACGGCACACCCTACTGGTCCGGTATCCAGCTGGACGAAGTCGCCTTCCCCGTCATCCTCGCCTGGCGCCTCTGGAAGCTCGACGGCCTCGGCAACTTCGACATCTTCCCCTTTGTCAGCCGCGCCGCCAGCTTCCTCGTCCGCTACGCCCCCGTTACCCAGCAGGAGCGCTGGGAAGAGAACGCCGGCTACTCCCCCTCCACCCTCGCCGTCGTCATCTCCGCCCTGGTCTGCGCCGCCGACATCGCCCGCAACTACAAGCCCAACGCCTGCCACGATGAGCTCGGCAGCTTTCTCGAGGCCTACGCCGACTGGATCGAAGCCCACCTTGACGAGTGGACCACCACCACCGCCGGCGTTCTCCTCCCCGACGTCCCGTACCACTACATGCGCATCCGTCCCCCGGCCGAAGGCGAGCCATTCCACAACAAGGACATCGCTCCCGGC
>DATLMQ010000249.1:0-4000 GCA_035537215.1 Acidobacteriaceae bacterium | reverse complement strand
GCCGTAGCTGAGCGCGCCGCCGCCGTAGCTGGCGGGTGAGCCGAGGTCTTCGACGAGTTTAGACGGCACCTCCTCAAGAAAGCGCGAGGGCGTGCTGGACTCCGGCATGTCGTTGCCATAACGGCGGCGATAGCGCGCGCGCGTGAGCACGAGGGTGTCCATGGCGCGGGTCATGCCCACATAGCAGAGGCGGCGTTCTTCTTCCATCTGCGCGGGGTCGGTGAGGGTACGGGAGTGCGGGAAGAGACCTTCTTCCATGCCGCAAAGAAAGACGAGCGGAAACTCGAGGCCCTTGGCCGCGTGGAGGGTCATGAGCGTGACGCGGGCTTCGGCTGTGTACTGGTCGGCGTCCGAGACGAGGGCGGCATGATCCAGAAACTCGGCCAGAGTTTCTCCGCGGGAGGTGGCATCCTGCGCGGCGTTGGCGAGTTCTTTCAGGTTCTCGATGCGGGAGAAGCTTTCGGGGGTAGCCTCGTCTTCGAGCGCGCGGATGTAGCCGGAGCGGTCGTTGAGGAACTTGATCAGCTCGGGGAGCGTGGCGGGGTCGCCGGGCTTGCGAAAGGCGGGCTTGCCGGTGGGGTCGAGATCTTCGTCCGAGGAGGAGGAGGTGATCCGCTCTACACGCGCACGGTTGGCTTCGCGAAGGGTGTCGGATGCGGACCGCTTCGTCGCGAGGGGAACGGGAGCGAAGGGGTTGAAGCTGGTGGCGGCGGCGGAGGTAGTTTCGGGAGGTGCTGCACTCTCGGGTGCTGCATTCTCAGGCGCGAGCGTGCTGATCTCTTCGCTGGGGCCGAAGTCGAAGCCGAAGTTGAAGCTGGTATCGAACTCGCTGTTGGCATCGTTGGCGATGACGGTGGGTGGGGCCGGCTCGTCCGCGGCAAAGCCGAAGTCGAAGGCCGTATCGTCGATGGGGATCTCGGAGGCAGGCTCGGTGTATTCAGCGGCGCCTGCGGCATCTGCGACAAGAGCGGCGGCGAAGTCGGGACCGAGCATGGCGCGGGCGTCTTCGATGAGCTTGCGGAAGGTGCCGAGCGCAGAGAGCGCACGGGCGGGCAAGAGCTTCTCTTCAGTGGCGCGAGCGATGGCGTCCCAGGTGCTCATACCGGTGGTGAGCGCCATGCGCTCGAGGGTGTCCATGGTGGTCTTGCCGATGCCGCGCGGAGGGGAGTTGACGACGCGGCCGAGGGCGACGGAGTCGTGCGGGTTCTGCACCAGCTTGAGGTAGCTGAGCATGTCCTTGACTTCGGCGCGGTCGTAGAAGCTGAAGCCTCCGACCATGTGGTACTGGATTTGATAGCGGCGGAGGGCCTCTTCGACGAGCCGCGATTGCGAGTTGGTGCGATAGAGGACGGCGCAACGGGGTTGATCCTCACTCTGGCCGGCTTCGCGGAGATAGCGCTGGATCCGGTCGGCGACAAAAAGGGCTTCGTTCTCGCCGTCGGGAGCTTCGTAGTAGCCGATCAGCGAGCCGCCTTCGCGGGAGGTCCAGAGGTTTTTGCCCTTGCGCTGGGTGTTCTGCGCGACGACGGCGGAGGCGCCTTCAAGGATGACCTGGGTGGAGCGGTAGTTCTGTTCGAGGCGGATGGTGCGGGCGTTGGGGAAGTCCTTCTCGAACTCGAGGATGTTGCGGATGTCGGCGCCGCGCCAGGAGTAGATGGACTGATCTTCATCGCCGACGACGCAGACGTTGGAGTGGGTTCCGAGCAGCTTCATCAGCTCGTACTGGGGGCGGTTGGTGTCCTGGTACTCGTCGATGAGGAGGTACTTGTAGCGGCGGTTGTAGCGCTCGCGGACTTCGGCGGAGGACTTGAGGAGGCGGACGGTTTCGAGCAGGAGATCGTCGAAGTCGAGCGCGTTGGCTTTGCCGAGCTCGTCACGGTAGATCTTGAAGATGTGTGCGATCTTTTCCTCGAGGGGATTGGTCGAGGCGAGGAAGTACTCCTGGGGATCGATCATGTGGTTCTTGGCCCAGGAGATGCGGCCGAGGGCGACACGGGGCTTGAGCTGCTTGTCATCGACGCCGAGGCGTTTGAGGGCGGATTTGACGACGGCCTGCTGATCGGTCTCGTCGTAGATGGCGAAGCTTTTGGTGAGGCCTTTGCCGCCGACGCGAAGGGCTTCGATGTCGCGGCGCAGGACGCGCACGCAGAAGCTATGGAAGGTGGCGAGGGTGGGCTTGGCGAGAGTGGAGTGGCCGAGGATTTTGGTGACGCGCTCTTCCATCTCCTTGGCGGCCTTGTTGGTGAAGGTGACGGCGAGGATGCTGTCGGGGGAGACGCCGCGCTCCTGGATGAGGAAGGCGATGCGGTGGGTGATGACGCGGGTCTTGCCGGAGCCTGCGCCGGCGAGCAGAAGCACGGGGCCGTCGACGGAGATGATGCCTTCGCGCTGCTGCGGATTCATGTTGGCGAGAAGGTCGGGCACAGCTTGATTCTAGTCGCCCGAGGATTCACAGAAGAGAAGGTGGAGGCGTCGCGGAAATTTTGCATCCGCAGGGAACCAATCCCGCGTTTATGCGTACAGACAAGTGCGTTGAGTGCTCCGAACCATGGCGGGGCACGCGACAGAAATCAAATCAGTTGTAGTGAATCGAGGAATCCGATGAACCGTCGTGTAATGGTAGGCGCCGTGGTGCTGGCTGTGTCTCTGGCCGCCAGCGGATCTGTATATGCATCACCGGTGGCCGTGCGCGTGCCGGTGCAGGCGAAGATGGGCAAGACCAAGATGGTCAGCATGAATCTGCGCAACGATACGAAGGAGCCCGTGAAGGTGAAGGCGGGTGAGACCGAGATGACGCTGGAGCCGGGGAAGCTTACGCCCGTGAAGCTGCCCGAGGGAACGACCATCATTGCTCAGGAATCGACGGCCAGCCGGCCAGCGGGCTCTGTGATCGCAACGGTGAGCTCGCAGCTGAGCGATGCGACCGTCGCGTTGAAGTAATCCCTGAGCTGAAGGCATATACGCGTGAGCTGCGTTCCTTTGAGCGCAACTCACGCGTGATTGCTTTGAGCGGGTGCATTAAGGGTGTGACGTGGCGGCGATGGGTGCGAGCTTGACCGTGGATGCCGGGCAGGAGTGCAGACCGCGACAGGATATTGGCTTGAGGCTTTTGCTGAAGCAGGCCTCGACCGCAGTGAGGTGATCGTTGCGGCAACTCAGCAACAGACTGCCTTTGGGGAAGCCGGGATTGGCTTTGTAGAAAAGATCCAGGATCTTGTCAGGGGAGAGGCTGAGTTCGCGATCCACGTGGTCGAGGGCCGACGGTATCTTCAATGATGAAAATGCTTGACGCTCCAGTGCGAAGAAGCGCTGCGGACCCACGGCAGAGCAGGTGCCGTGCTTCTGCCACTCGTGCGAGAGGAGCTTGAGGTCGGGGGTGAGGTCGAGATTCTTGGCGGGGTGCAGGGGGGCGGGTTCGTCGGAGCAGAAGACGGGATAACTGCCGTCGTTGTTCTGCGGCCAGAGCCCATGCACGACAAAGCGGCGCTGCGGCAAACATTGCGGAGAGACGTCGGCGATGGAGCAAAACTCCGGGCCCCAGGGGAGGTCGAGCAGGTAGAAATCGAAGCGGCCGGGCTCGGCTTTCGCCTGCGCGCGAAGTGTGGCGGAGCTTGCGAGGAGAGCGGCGAGGGCAACCGTGAGCATCGGGATCCAACGAACGTGACGATGGGCGGATCGATCGCGATGCATGCAGAACTCCTGCAATGGATGGAGCGGACGCCTGCCCATGATAGCGTGCGGTTCGGCAGGCGCTGCGCTGTATGCTGAGCTCGATGGAGCTTTCAATTCCAAGCAAGAGTGTGGCTGTTTTCTGTGCGGCGGCCGAAGGCGCGCGGAGGGAGTATCGAGCTGCGGCAGAGGAGCTCGGACGGGCGCTGGCGACAAGCAGGGTGGGTCTTATTTATGGAGGCGCGAAGGTGGGGCTGATGGGCGCGGTGGCGGACGCGGCGCTCGAGGAGGGCGGCCGCGTGATCGGCGTCATCCCGCAGTCGCTCGTGGA
>DATLMQ010000248.1:0-9093 GCA_035537215.1 Acidobacteriaceae bacterium | reverse complement strand
AGTCACCGCCGCCCCATGTAGCGGCGGCGGCGAGGGCGAGCAGGACGTTGGAGGGCAAGGCGACGAGGAGCGGGCCAGCGGCCGCGGTCACGGCGTGGGAGGGGGGGTGTTGGCTGCGGGGGAGCCGGTCTGGTTTCCGCTGGGGGGCGTGTTGGGGGGCGTGTTCTGCGCAGGGGCGGAGACGGGAACGCCGCGGTGAACGTTGCGCGGGGACGGATAGTAGCCGTCCTGGGCAATGACGGTCAGGTTGGGGCGCATAACGCGCACCTCCACGTGGCGGAACTTGCCGTCGATAGGCGGCTCGTGGGTGTAGTAGCCGACGGTGTACTGGGTGCGAACGGTCTCGGAGATCCTGGCGAAGCTGGTTTCGATGCCGCGGGGGCGGAATTCGGGATCGGTCTGGCCGCCGGTAACGGAGGTCAGCCGTGGGAGCACGTCATCGCGCATGGTGAGGGGAAGATGAATGCGGTCGAGAAAGCCCATGCCCGGCATGCTGGAGTCGCCGACGAGGGTAGCGTAGACGGAGATCTTGTTGGTCTGGAGGTAGCGGATGAGCTCCTTCTCCTTGACCTTGGAGCCGTACTCCTTGCCGTCGGAGACGACGTAGAGGACGCGGCGGCGATTCGGGGCGGCCTGGCTAAGCTCCTGGGCGGCGGTAAAGACGGCGTCCAGCAGGGTGTGGAACTCGCGCGGCGCGGTCTCGTAGATGTTGGTCGAGTTGCGGATGGGCGCGGTGTTGGGGTCGACCTGCTGGTTGTTCTTGATGGTGGTCTGGGAGAGCGGACCGCCGAGCGGCATGAGCGGCTCACGTCCACCGCCCTTGGAGCGTTCGAGAATGACGCCGAGGCGGTTGCTCTGCGCGGCGGTGAAGGTGGTCTGCTTCCTCACGCCGTTGTTGTAGGTGAAGACGGCCATCTCGTCGTAGGGCGTGAAGGCTCCCTGGAGCGCGCCGAGGGAGGAGTTGATCTTCTCCATGGTGTCGAAGGTGACGCTCTGGTCGATGACGAGGGCGACGGAGAGTGGGAAAGGATCGACGGTGAAGAAGCGCATCTGCTGGCGGAGGCCGTTCTCATAGACCCGGACGTCGCGCCAGGTGAGGCCGGGGACGAGCTGCCCCTTGGAGTCCTTGACGGTGAAGGGGATCTGGACGAAGTCGACGTTGACGGTGCCGATGCGGTAGGCGGAGCTGGCGCCCTGGCCGGGCGCGGGAATCTCGGGAGCGGGCTCACCTTCAGTGGACTGGCCGGCGGGGGCGGGATTGGCGGGCAGGTTGGATCCGGGGACCAGGCCGCCGTTGTCACGGGTGGCGCCGTCGGGCGTGGCTTCGGCCGGCCGGGGAGCGGCGCTTGCGGGCACGGCGGGAGCGGGCGGGGTAATGGTGTTCAGGCGCGGGAGCGTTCCGTTTTGGCCGCCGCCGCGGGCGGAGGGAGCGTCCGGAATAGCCTGCTGCTGCGGAGCGGGGGCGTCGGGCGATGCAGCCTGTTGCGCCATGCCTGCTGAGCCTGCTGCGGCTAAGACCGCCGCCAGGAGGCTTGCCCCGATTCTTAGTCTTGCCAACTCCATCTGCTTCGTCTTCCCTTCCCTTGAGTGCCGCAGCCTGGTTGGGTCATCCGGCCAGCGCTTGCGCCTCTTGAGAGTACCAGCCGTGCCGCGGATGCGTTCAAGGATCCGCTGGGCCCCTGAAGTGTCAGACGCGGGTGAGGCCGGGTCTGTTGCGCCGTAGGGCCGGCGATCGGCCTACGGCGAGAAACCTGGAGAAGGGGCGAGCCCTTGGGCTATGGGATGTCGCCGAAACAGGGTTTTTCCACGTCTAATGGAGCATGACCTCCGTGTCGCTGCACCGCTTTGCTGCTCTGCCGCTACTGCTTGCCCTGTTTCCTGCGCTGAGTCTTCGCGCCCAGGAGGCGCCTTCGCCGGATATGCCGCCGCCGGCGAGTAAGGCGCCGGGACCGCAGGAATCGGAGGCGGCCCAGACCTCGACGTTGAAGGTGAGCGTGAACCTGGTGGACGTGTACTTTTCGGCGCGCGACAAGAACGGGTTTGTGACAGGGCTGCGCAAGGACGACTGCCAGGTGGCCGAGGACCATCAGCCGCAGACGGTCAAGAACATGACGCAGGAGAAGAACCTGCCGCTGACCATCGGCATCATGATGGATACGAGCGGAAGCCAGCAGAACGTGCTGCCCATGGAGCAGGACTCCGGTGCGCGATTTCTGAAAGAGGTTTTGACGACCAAGGATGAGGCGTTTCTGATCTCGTTCGATGTGAATGTGGATCTGCTGGCCGATTACACGAACAGCCCACGCGAGCTGGAACGGGCGATGCGGAAGGCGACGATCAACGCAGCGAGCTCGTCAGCGGGCGTCCCGGGAATCGGCGGCGGGCCGTTTCCGACGAGCAATCCGCGCGGAACGTTGCTGTACGACGCCGTGTTCCTGGCGGCGCATGACAAGCTGCAATCGCAGACGGGACGAAAGGTTCTTGTGGTTCTGACGGATGGCCAGGACCAGGGATCGCAGGAGACGATCAAGACCGCAGTGGAAGCGGCCCAGAAGGCGAATACGATCGTGTATCCGATCCTGATCGCGGATCGTGACTCGTACGCTGCCGCGGGCATGATGTACACGGGTTCCGGACAGATGGAGCAGCTTGCGCGGGAGACGGGTGGGCGCGTAATCAACGTGGGCAACAACGGACGGAAGCTGGAGGATGCGTTCAACCAGATACAGGACGAGCTGCGGACCCAGTACCTGCTGAGCTATACGCCGACAAACAAGGCAGCCGACGGAACGTATCGCAAGATTGACCTGGATTGCGGAAAGGGCCTGAAGGTGCAGGCGCGTAAGGGGTATTACGCGATTGCGGGAGATGCGGCGGGGGGGCAGTAGCTGTCTGGACGTCTAGGCTTCGAGGGCGCCGGTGTAGACGGCCATGCCGGCCACGGCATCCACGCCCATGCCGTCAAGCTCATTGATTTCGGCGCGCTCCTTGATGCCGCCGGCGACGATGAGCTGTTTGGCCGTGGTGGAGCGCAGGGTGGCGGCCACGTGCATGGGGAAGCCCTGCATGGTGCCTTCGGTGTCGACGTGGGTGTAGAGGAAGGCGGCGCAGTGGTCCTCGAGCCAGGTGATGGCTTCTTCGGGCGTGAGGTCGACGGAGTCCTTCCAGCCGCGGACGGCGACGCGGCCATTTTTGGTGTCGACGGAGAAGCAGAGGGCATCTTCGCCTAGCTGCTTTTTGAGATCGGCGGCGAACTCGAGGCGGATGAGTTTGTGGCGGCGCGGGGTGATGGGCGCAAACTCCTGGGCGCCGTCGGCGAAGACGAGATCGTCGACATCGGGTGTGGGTTCGGCACCGAAGAGCGATGATCCGTAGATGACGCGTCGGGCGCCGGCGTCGAGGAGAGCGCGGCCGTCTTCTGCGGAGCGCAGGCCGCCACCGACCTGGCAGGGCAGGCGTTTGCAGATCATGGCGATGAGCTCGCGGTTGGAGCCCTGGCGCATGGCGGCGTCGAGATCGATGAGCTGGACGAGCGGGTACTTCGAGAAGCGCTCGATCCAGTAATCGAAGTCGTCGAAGGCGAGCTTCAGGGTTTCGCCCTGGACGAGCTGGACGATGCGGCCGCCCATGAGGTCGATGGAAGGGATCAGCATGGAGTTATTGTCGCAGGCGTGCTGGCGAGCGCGATCAGGCGGCGGCCTCGTGCTGATCCAACGAGGAAAATGCTGCGCCGATTTCGGCGTCGAGGCTGGCCGAGGGCAGGCCATGGAGGAGCTCGAGGATCTCGCGGCGGGTGCGGGCGCTTACTTTGCCGGTGCGTTGAACATCCGCTAGCAAGGTGCAGAGTTCGTCTTCATGGCACTGCAGCGTGCGCAAGGTGTGCAGCAATGCGTGCAGGTGGTAGTAGGCCGGCGGCAGCCCGCTGTGAGCGGGGCGAGCAGGCTCCTGGCAGGGCTTCTTTTTCGTCGCCATCGTGTGTGCCTCCGACGGATTGGATGCACCGGAGACTGTGCAAAAGTGGGCACGATTACCGTCGCAAGCGGGTCGAACTCAGCAAGGCAGGCGCATGGGGACGCCGGCGGCGGCGACTTCGGCTTTGAGGGCGCGGGAGTCGATGATGCCGAAGTGGAAGATGCTGGCGGCGAGGGCGGCGTCGGCTTTGCCGGAGGTGAAGACCTGGGCGAAGTGGGCGGCGGAGCCTGCGCCACCGGAGGCGATGACGGGGATCTGGACGGCTTCGGAGACGGCGCGGGTGAGCTCGCAGTCGAAGCCGCCGCGGGTGCCGTCGGAATCCATTGACGTCAAGAGAATCTCTCCGGCGCCGCGCTGCTCGGCCTCGCGGGCCCAGTCGACGACGCGGCGGCCGGTGGGCTTGCGGCCGCCGGAGACGAAGACCTCGGCTGCGGCGATGGGGTCGGTTGGGTTCTTGGCACGACGGGCGTCGATGGCAACGATCACGGCTTGCGCGCCGAAGCTGGAGCCTATCTCGGCGATGAGCTCGGGGCGGGCGATGGCAGAGCTGTTGATGCTGACCTTGTCGGCGCCGGCGTCGAAGACGGCTGCGGCGTCTTCGGCGGAACGGATGCCGCCGCCAACGGTGAATGGGACGAAGAGACTGGCGGCCGTGCGCTTGACGGTGTCAAGAAGCGTGCCGCGACCTTCGTGGGTGGCCGTGATGTCGAGGAGCACGATCTCGTCGGCACCGGCGGCGGCGTGGCGGTGGGCGAGCTCGGCGGGGTCGCCGGCGTCGACGATGTCGACGAACTGTATGCCTTTGACGACGCGGCCAGCGCGGACGTCGAGGCAAGCGATGATGCGCTTGGTGAGCAAGGCTAGACGCTCGCCGTGCCGTTCATGACGGGACAGCCGGCGGCCTTTGGAGCGGCACCTGCATCGGCTGTGACGAAGCCGAGGTCTTCAGAGCCGTTGAAGGTGATGCGGTGGCGTCGGGACATGCCGGTAAGCTGTTTGGCGACCATGGCGAAGGCGGCCTGGAGGGCGTCGACCGCGTCGATGCCGCGGGCCGGCGAGACGTGCTCGCGGCCCATGGCGGACATCTTGAAGGGGCAGGCCCAGCCCAGGTTTTCGATGAGCACGGGCTTGCCGAAGCTGACAATGAGCGCGCCGGTGTGGTTCTGGCCGGCTTCTTCGGCTTCCATCTCGAGCACGCGCTCGGCGACGAGCTCGAAGGGGAGCTCGTTCCGGCCGGTCCAGTTGTTGGTGATGTCGAGCTTCACGATCGGTACGGCGGGTTCGGGCGTGGGTGTTTCGGGGAGCGCGGCGGTGCTCATGGGGTGGCCTCCTGTGCAGGGATTCGATGCGGCAGGTCGAGGAAGTTCTTCAGGAGCCTAAGGCCGGTATCGGCGGACTTCTCGGGGTGAAACTGCACACCCATGACGTTGGCGCGCTCGACGGCGGCGGTAAAGGGGCCGCCGTAGTTGGTGGTCGCGGCGGTGTCAGCGGAGACGGGGGCGCGCCAGGAGTGCGTGTAATAGACGAAGCTGCGGGGGGCGATGCCGGCGAAGAGGCGCGAGTCGGGGCGGATGTTCTCGAGGGAGTTCCAGCCGACATGCGGGGATTTGAGCTCGGCGTTGTCGTAGGTGGCTGGGAAGCGTTCGCATTGCGAGGCGAAGTGGCAGAGGCCTTCGGTGGCTTCGGCCTCTGTGGACCCTTCGTAGAGCCACTGCAGGCCGACGCAGATGCCGAGGAAGGGCGTGCCGGTGGCGATGGCTTCGCGGGTGGCCTGCGTGAGCTGGAGGTCGTGGAGGAGCTGGGTCGACTGGAAGTGGCCCACGCCGGGGAGGACGACCTTGTGGGCGCGGAGCACGTCCGCGGGCGACTGCGTGACGAGGATGTCGTCTGCGCCGAGAAAGCGCAGGGCTTTGACGACGCTGGTGAGGTTGCCGGCTTTGTAGTCGATGACGGCGATCACCGGCGGCCTCGTTTGGCTGTGGATTTAGCTTCGAGCCGGGGCCAGTATGGAAACTCGTCCTGGTAGAGCTCGCCTTCGAGGTCGGCGACGCGCTGCTGCAGGCGGGTGGCCGCGTCTTTGACGGCCTGGTTGTAGACTGCTGGGCCGATCTCTTCGAGAAAGAAGTTCAGAAGCAGCCCGGCGGGGAGCTCACCAATGGGTTCGGAGAGGTTCTGCTCGAAGTACTGCTGGATGGAGGCGACGGCGTCTGCGCGGGACTGCTTTGAGAGTTCGATGCTCATTGTTGTTTTCTGTGGTGCAGATCTCCTGTCTTCTCATGTCGAATCAAGGGTTGACAATGAAGATCGTCACAATGCTCGCCATCGAGGTAAGACTTACAATCATCCCAACTACTCGCTCTTTTCCTGTACCTAAACACGATGTGATCAGCGTGACTGCCGAAGCTACTCCCAGAAAGAGAAGGGCATCGACAAGATTCGCAGCACGTCCTGCGAAGAATCGTCCGACTGCCCATGTCCTGAAAGCAGCTTGAGTTACAGCGAAAACAATAACGATGCAGATAAAAGCGCTTGTTGCACCGTAGGCTCCAAACTTGCCTAATCGCGTCCGCCAGTTGTTCTGCGCCGCTAACTCGCTCATAACAATCCTTTCGTACTAGGCAGGAGATCGCGCATGCGTTCGTCGCGGGAGCAGGCGCCGCGCATGGCGCGGGCGAAGGCTTTGAAGATGGCTTCGATCTTGTGGTGGTTGTTGCGGCCGTACATGGTTTTGACGTGGACGTTGCATTTGGCGCCGCGGGCGAAGCCGTCGAAGAAGTCGGGGATGAGTTCGGTGACGAGGTCGCCGACGAGAGGGGCGGTGAGCTGGTCGTCGACGATGCAGGCGACGCGACCGGAGAGATCGACGGCGCAGACGGCGAGGGTCTCGTCCATGGTCATGACGAAGTAGCCGGCGCGGAGGATGCCGAGCTTCTTTCCGAGCGCGAGGTCGAAGGCTTCGCCGAGGGCGATGCCGACGTCTTCGACGGTGTGATGCTGGTCGACGTCGAGGTCGCCGATGCACTTGAGCTCGAGGTCGAAGCCGCCGTGCTTGGCGAAGCTTTCGAGCATGTGGTCGAAGAAGCGGATGCCGGTGGAGATGGTGTACTGGCCGGTGCCGTCGACGTTCAGGCGGAGCGAGATTTTGGTTTCGAGGGTGTTGCGCTCTACCGTCCCTAGGCGGGCCGCGGCTGCCGGCGGTGGTGCGGTGCCGAGTTCGTTGAGGAGGTCGCTCATGCTGATCCTGATGTTAGCGCCCCGAGCGGGTGCGCCTGGCTTGCATCATTTTGCTGAAGACATAGGTGAAGAGGGCGGCGAGCAGAAGGAACCAAGTGATAACGAAAGCCGGGAGAAAGGGCGTGCTGTGCAGCTTCTCAATCCCAAAGAGGCCGACGAGGCCGAGAAGAGGGATGAGGGGGGCGATCTTCAGGGGTGCGCTGCGGCGTGACATGGGGCGGCTACTCGAACTCCCTGGGCTCGGCGGAGGTGCGGCGGGTGTGCATGCTTTCGGAGGGGGTCCAGTTCATCTCCGAGAGCGTGGCGCGAAGTGCATCGACGCCGCGAGTGACGTGGTCTTCCACGCCGACGGTGATGCGGACGTAGCCATCGCAGCCGGGGTCGGCGGAGCGGTCGCGGAGCAGGATGCCCCGCTCCCGCATGCGGGCGCAGAGCTCTTTGTGGCGCGGACCGATGTCCATGAGGACGAAGTTGGCGGCGGAGGGCCAGGTGCGAACGTTGAGCTGGCGGAGGGCCTGGAAGATGCGCTCACGGCCCTGGTGAACCTGCAGGATGTACCAGTCGAGGTAGGCCTGGTCGGCGAGAGCTTCGGGCAAGACCGCAAGGGCGACACCGTTCACGTTATAGGGCGAGCTGACTTTGCGCAGGAAGCGGATGAGGCGGGCGTCACCGAGCAGCGCTCCAATGCGGAGGCTGGCGAGACCGTAGGCCTTGGAGAAGGTGCGGGCGACGATGAGATTCGGCACGGCGGCGATGTCAGGGAGGACGGTGTCGCCAAAGAAGTGGAAGTAGGCCTCGTCGACCATGAGGACGGCGTGAGGCGCGGCGGCGGCGATGGCGAGGAGGCGCTCACGGGAGACGGTGGCCCCGGTCGGGTTGTTGGGACTGGCGACGATGATGAGCCTGGTTGCGGGTGTGATGGCGGCGAGGAAGCGCTCGAACGGGAATTCGAGCGAGTCGTCGGTCTGCACGCGGGTGAGGCGCGGGGTCATCATGCTGACCGAGACGTCGTACATAAAGAAGGTCGGGGTGCAGATGAGGGCTTCGTCGCCTTCGTCGAGGAAGGTGCAGGCGAGGAGGTGAATGGCTTCGTCTACACCATTGGTGAGGATGACCTGATCACGCTCGACACCGAGGTGCTGGGCTACGAGGCGCTCGACGGGTTCGCGCTCTGGGTAGACGGTGAGTCCGGCGGCGGTGAGCTGCTGCAGCTTTGCGAGAACGCGCGGGCTGGGAGCGAGGGTGTTCTCGTTGAAGTCGAGGCGAAGGGCGTCGCGGCCGGCGAGCGGGGGATGGTACTCGGGCATGGCGAGCACGCGGGGGCGGGGCTGCGGGAGAAGCGGGGACGAGGCGGGTACGGGCTGCTTGCCGGCGAGCACATTGGAGCCAGGGGCTGTCTCCATCTTCTCCTCTGTAGCAAGACTCATGAGGATCTCCTGTCGGCTGCGGGCTCCTCGACGCGGTCGCGCATACGGACGCGGACGCTTTCCGCGTGGCCCTTGAGGCCTTCGGCTTCGGCGAGGGCGATGGTGTGGGGACCAACCTCGCGGAGGGCTTCGCGGGTGTACTGCTGAACGGTGATGACCTTGACGAAGTCGAGCACGCTGAGGCCGCCGCGCACGCGGCCGTTGCGGCCGGTCGGGAGGACGTGGTTGGGGCCGGAGATGTAGTCGCCCATGGACTGCGGGGTGTGGTGGCCGATGAAGACGGAGCCGGCGTTTTTGACCCAGCGAAGGTCGGCTCCGGCGTCCACGGTGAGATGTTCGGGGGCGAGGCGATTGGTGAGGGCGCGGGCCTCGTCGATGCTGGAGGTAACGAAGGCGATGCCCTGGGCGGCGAGAGACTGCTGCGCGATCTCGTTGGTCTGGGCGAGGCGCTTGACCTCGA
>DATLMQ010000247.1:0-5966 GCA_035537215.1 Acidobacteriaceae bacterium | reverse complement strand
CGCGCAGGTTGCAGGTGCAGGAGAGGCTTACGCAGCAGATTGCAGAGGCTATTGAGGAAAGCGTTCACCCGCAGGGGGTGGGGGTGGTGCTTGAGGGGGCGCACCTTTGCATGATGATGCGTGGGGTGGAAAAGCAAGGCTCTCATACAGTTACGAGCTCCATGCGGGGTGTTTTCAAGAGCCAGCAGCAGACCCGCAGCGAGTTCCTTTCGCTCATCGATTGCAACCCGAGCCGGCGTTAAAGCAGTGTTTTTTAGTGCATTTTAGGGTGCTTAAACGCGCTTTTAGTGCATTTTTGATGACTTTTCACAGCACAGAGATTTGACGGCCCCATGAACGGACTTTTGATCGTCGACAAACCCGCCGGCATCACTTCGCACGACGTGGTTTCCATCGTTCGCCGCGCTACCGGAGAGCGCTCCGTGGGCCACCTCGGCACCCTCGATCCGATGGCGACGGGTGTGCTTCCGCTGCTGCTGGGGAAGTACACACGGCTGGCCCAGTTTTTTACGGACGCGGACAAGCACTACACCGGCACGATCCGCTTCGGGTTTGCGACCGACAGCTTCGACGCGGAAGGCACACCCACCACGGCACCGGCTCCGCTACGGTTGTCCCTGGAAGATCTTCGGGTGCTGGGACAGCGCTTCCATGGAGAGCTCGACCAGGTGCCGCCGGTGTTCTCCGCGAAGAAGATCAACGGGGTTCCGGCGCATAAGCTCGCCCGCGCCGGCAAAGAGGTTCCGGTAAAGCCGGCACGCATCAAGATTCATCGCTTCACGCTGGAGTCCCTGGAAGGGGAGGACGCGGAGTTCACGATGCAGGTTTCGGCGGGAGGGTACGTCCGCTCGGTGGCGCACGAGCTGGGAGCGCTGGCGGGGTGCGGAGCGCATCTGTCTTCGCTGCGGCGGACGCAGGCGGGGCCATTTACGCTGGCTGAGTCCATCAGCGTGGAAGAGCTGAAGTCCTTGAGCGTGGACGAGATCCGGGCGCGCCTGCCGCACCCGCGGACGCTGCTGCCGGCGCTGCCCACGGTGATCGTGGACGAGGGCACGGCGGGACGGCTGCGCAACGGCATGCAGGTGAATGTGCCGGAGCTTTCCACGGCGCCGCTGGTCAAGGTCTTCAGCGGACCGCGGGAGCTGCTGGCGATCGCGCGACGGATCGCCGGAACGCTGGTGCAGCCGGTGGTGGTCCTGGGCTGATGCGGTTCCGGGCTGACCGGAGGATGTGGCTTCACGGGGCTGGTCTATTCGGTCAGGGGACCAGAGCGAACGCGGCCGTCAGCGCTTCAGCATGGGCTCGATCAGCTTCTGCACATTGACGGCGACCCGCCTGGCGCCCTGCGCAGTGGGGTGAACGCCATCGGGCTGAATGTCACCCTCGACTCCCCACACTCCCTGCAGAAGAAAGGGCAAAAGAGGCAAGTGGTATTGCCGGGCGAGGGCCGGGAACATGGCATTGAACTGCGAGATGTACTGCGATCCATACTGCGGCGGGACGGTGATGCCGGCCAGCGCGACCCTGGCGCCGCCGTGCTGGAGCTGCTCGATCATGGCGGCGATGTTGCGCTGCGCCACCGTGACAGGGAGACCGCGCAGGCCATCGTTGCCGCCGAACTCCAGCACGACGATCTGGGGCTTCTGCGCGAGCACGTGGCCGATGCGGCCGAGGCCGTCCTTGGTCGTATCGCCGCTGACACCCTCGTTGACGACGCGATAGTGGAAGCCGGCCTCGTCCAACCGGCGCTGCAGCACGGCGGGATAGCTTTGATCCCGGTCCATGCCATAGCCCGCGGTGAGGCTGTCGCCGAAGCAGGCGATCACCGGACGCGGGTCAGTGCGGGCGTCGGCAGACGCGGCAAAGCGAGAGGTCTGGCTGACCTGGTCTGTAAAGATTGCTTCCGTCACCGGGCTTGCGGTGACGTACTCTGGCCCGTGCTCCATTGAGAACTCATTGACCCCACTGCAGCCGGCCAGCGCGGTTCCAATCGCAAGCCCGGCTAAGATGATGAAGAGCAGGTCGGATCGCAGCCCGTTTCGGTTCGGCACAACTTCCATTTTACTGAGGGGGCACGCCTTTTGCTTTCGCAGCCCACGTCCCGCGAGCCCCGGCCGGCGGACTCCGCTCCCATCATCGCCGTCGAAGCCCTGCGCAAGAGCCTGCCGACGGGTGGAAGCACGGTGGACATTCTGAAGGGGCTGGATTTCACGGTAGCCGCGGGCGAGTTCGTCGCCATCATGGGGGCCTCGGGCTCGGGAAAATCGACACTCCTGGGTCTGCTGGCCGGGCTCGACAATCCGACCTCGGGCGAGGTTCGGTGGCAGGGAACGGGGATCAGCTACCTGCCGGAGAACCGGCTGGCGCAGCTGCGGGGACGCACGATCGGGTTTGTGTTTCAGAGCTATCAGCTGATTCCGACGCTGACGGCGCTGGAGAATGTGCTGCTTCCTTTCGAGCTGAACAATGACTCGGGAAGCCGCCGAGAGGGGCTGGAGCGGGCGCATCAGCTGCTGGGGTCGGTGGGCCTGGGGGGACGGCTCGACCACTATCCCGTGCAGCTTTCGGGCGGCGAGCAGCAGCGGGTGGCGCTGGCCCGCGCGTTTATGCTGAGGCCGCCGATTGTGCTGGCCGACGAGCCGACCGGCAACCTGGATTCGGCCAATGGGCAGCACGTGCTGGAGCTGCTGCTGGAGCTGAATCGAGCCGAAGGCACAACGCTGATTCTGGTGACACACGACCCGGCACTGGCGGGGCATGCGAGCCGGCGGATTGTGCTGCGGGACGGCGCGATTGTGGCGGATGAGCGGCAGGGGCGGAATGAGTCTGCCGGCGCGGCTCTCGACACGAGAGCGGCCGGGGCCTAGGGAGTGGCGGCGCTCTCGTACGCGACCGCGGCCCGGATCGCCACGCGCGAACTGCGCAGCTCGCCGGGGAAGTTCGCGTTTGTGCTGCTGTCGGTGGCGATTGGGGTGGCGGCGCTGACGGGAGTGCGAGGATTCTCGGCATCGTTTCGATCGATGCTTCTGCTGCGGGCGCGGAGCATCATGGCGGCGGATCTTGCGGCGCGGATGAACGAGGCGCCGAGCGCGGCGGAGCAGGCCGGTCTGAAGGGACTTTCGAAGGGGCTTTCGGAGGGAAGTCTGCAGGCGACCACGGTCGTGGAGATGCTTTCAATGGCGTCGTCGAGCAGCTCGCTGGACCCGTTGCTGGTGGCGCTGAAGGCGATCGATCCGGGACGGTATCCGTTTTATGGAGACGTGGTGCTGCAGCCGGCGATGCCGCTTTCGCAGGCGGTGACGGACACGTCGGTGGCGGTGGGTGAGGACCTGCTGCTGCGGCTGCATTTGAAGGCGGGCGACTCGCTGAAGCTGGGGGAGAGCACGTTTCGGATCGCGGCGGTGGTGACGGAGGAGCCGGATCGGCTGACGGGATCGTTTGCGGCGGGGCCGCGGATTCTGATCTCGCAGAAGGCGCTGGATCGCACGGGGCTGGTGGCACCGGGGTCGCGTGCGGCGTATCGGATTCTGTTCAAGCTGCGACCGAGCGGCTCAGGGCAGGCGGCTTCGGACGCGGAGGTGGCGGGCCTGCGGACGAGGCTGGAGGCGGTTTTGCCGGCGGCGCAGGTAAGCGACTATCGCGAGGCGAATCCGTCGATTACGCGGGCGCTGGATGGGGCTACGGGGCTGCTGTCGTTGATGTCGCTGGTGGCGCTGGTGCTGGGTGCGGTGGGTGTGGCGATGGCGATGCGCGCGCACCTGCAGCAGCGACTGGATTCGATTGCGATTATGAAGTCCCTGGGCGCGGGGTCGGGGCAGATCATGCGGATCTACCTGATGCAGACGCTGCTGCTGGGGACCGGAGGAGCGCTGCTGGGCTTGGTGCTGGGAATGGCGGTGCAGCTGACGCTGCCGCTGTTTCTGGCGCGGCTGCTGCACCTGACGCCGGGGTTTCGGGTGGATGCGCATGCGGCGCTGCTGGGGCTGGCGGCCGGCCTGCTGACGACGATTCTTTTTACGCTTCCGCCGCTGCTGGATATTCGCAATGTGCGGCCGATCCTGATCCTGCGGAGGGCGGTGGAGCAGGCGGATGGACCGCGGTTTACGCGCGCGGTGCGGCACCTGCGGGGATCGGGGCTGCAGCTGGGGGCGACGGGTTTGATTGTGGCGGGGCTGGCGCTGCTGGCGTCCACGGTGTCGGACTCGCGGCGTGTGGGGCTGATCTTTGCGGCGGGGTTGTGTGCGGCGCTGCTGTGCCTGCTGGGGGCGGCGGCGGGGACGCTTTGGCTGTTGCGGCTGTTTCTGGATGGCACACGGCGGCAGCTGCCGTCGACGCTGCGGCATGGGCTGGCGAACCTGTATCGGCCGGGGAATCCTTCGGCTGCGTTGCTGGCGGCGCTGGGGCTGGGGGTGATGCAGATCGGTGCGGTGTCGATGGTGCAGCGGTCGATTGTGGGGGAGATGCAGGCGACGACGGCGGCGAGGCTGCCGAACCTGTTTCTGATCGACATCAGCAGCGAGGAGGTGGAGGGGATTCGGACGCTGCTGAGCGCGCAGCGTTCGGTGCAGGGAACTCCGGAGATTGCGCCGGTCGTGAGCGCGCGACTGATGGCGATCAATGGGACGGACGCCGCGGATCTGCATCTTGCGCATATGCCGCGGAGGGCGCTCGGCGGGTTGTCGCTTACGTGGCCGCCGAGTTCGGATTCGCCGCCGCCGGGGGATCGGGTGACGGCGGGGACGTGGTGGACGGCGCAGCAGGCGGGAGATGCAGCGGCGCATCCTGTGGTGGCGATTGAGCGGAATCTGGCGGGCCGGCTGAATGTTCATCCGGGAGATCGCATCAGCTTTGCCGCTGGGGATGAGCCGTTTACTGCGAGTGTCATCGCTCTTTATGACGTGGATAGCCAGCATGCGTTCGCGCGCGCGGGCTTGATCCTACCCGAGGCGACGCTACGGGGGCTGCCGGTGACGTGGTACGGCGGGCTGCATTGCGATCCGGCGGCGACCGGGGAACTTCGTCGGGTGCTTTATCAGCACTTCCCGACGGTTACGGTGATCGACGTCGCGACGACCGTGGAAACTGTTCGGCAGGTTCTTCTGCAGATCAGCTATGTGATCCAGTTCCTGGCGGGCTTCAGCACCTTTGCGGGTGTGGTGATCCTGGCCAGCGCCATTGCGGGTACGCGTTACCGGCGGATTCGCGAAGTGGTGGTTCTCAAGACACTGGGCGCTACGCGTCCACGGATCGCATCGATCTTTTCAATCGAGTTCGCTGTGCTGGGGCTGATCGCCGGGTTGGTCGGCCTGGTCTTCGCGAACATCCTGGCGCGCAACCTGCTGGTGCGGGTTTTTCACTTTGACTACAGGTTCCAGCTCGCGTGGAATGTGGCTGCGCTGCTTGCGACGGCAGCACTGACGGTAGCTGCCGGGTGGCTGGCCAGTCATCGTGTTCTGGGTCAGAAGCCTCTTGAGGTGCTTCGCGAAGAGTAGGGCATGCGCACGGCCGAATGCGGAGACGTTGACCCATTCGCGTCGGTTCCGTACACTCACAGAGGCGGCTGACTGTGGCTCCCGCCGAGCCTGCAGTCGCCAGTTACATCCTGTGTTGCCCTCTCGTTCAATGGTAGGACTGACGACTCTGACTCGTCCAATCGGGGTTCGAATCCCTGGGGGGCAACCAACGCCGCACTTCGGCGGACGTCGTTGAACTTCCCGAAGAAGATAAATGCAATGGTTTGTGGGACTCTAGGCACTAATTCGTGCAGGGAGTGCGCGGACAGCCGGGAAAGATCAGGGATATGGATTGGGGTACAGTCCGCTCTGCTCGCTCGCATGGGTGCCAAAGAGCTACCAGACTTGTTCGCAAAATGGATGGATACAACGGAGACGCAGCCACGCGCTTTGGTCTCAAGTTGGTCTCGTACACATTTGTACGCACCAGCGAACTGATAGAAGCTCCCTGGC
>DATLMQ010000246.1:0-4148 GCA_035537215.1 Acidobacteriaceae bacterium | reverse complement strand
CCTGTCTGGGGATCCATGCGCCCAAGGCTATCAGAGGGCGGGGGCGGCGGATTGCGGGCGGGAGCGGTGGATCGCCGGTTGGCGGGGGCGGTCAGCCGGCGAGGGCGAAGGGGCCGGGGGAGTTGGTGTCGAGCATGCGGTAGAGGGTGGAGCGGCTGATGCCGAGGACCTCGGCGGCGCGGAGCTTGTTGCCGTTGCAGCCGATGAGGACGGCGCGAACGTGCTCCTGGACGACCTTGTCGAGGGTGACCATGCGGACGGGGAGGTCGGGGGAGGAGAGCTCGACGCGGGTGACGGCGAGGGCGGCGTCGAGGTCGGCGGCGGTAAGGACGAAGTCGGGGCGGTTCTCGAGGAGCCAGGTGAGGGCGGAACGGAGCTGGTCGAGGTTGCCGGGCCACTCGAAGGCGGTGGCGCGGGCGAGGAAGCTGGGGTCGAGGGCGGGGGCGGGGAGGCCGAGGCGCCCGGCTTCGGCGTGCAGGATGTCGCTGGCGAGCAGCGGGAGATCTTCGGAGCGCTCGCGGAGGCAGGGGAGGGCGAGGCGAAGGGAGCCAAGCTGGGCGGCGAGCTCGGGGTTGAAGGCGCCGGCGCTGATGAGGGGGCGGAGGTCGCGGGTGGCGGAGGCGACGACGGCGACGCGGCGATGGCGGCGGAGGCGGATGAGGCGGAGCAGGGCCTGCTGGCTGTGGGGGGAGAGGCGCTCGATTTCGGAGATGAAGAGGGCGCCGCGGAGGCCACCGCCGAAGAGGGCGGCGGGGCTGCGGAGCTGGCGGTCGGCCTCGGAGGCGTGGAGGGAGACCAGGGGGGTGTCAGCGAAGGAGGAGAGGTCGTGGAGGGCGCGGGCGACGGATTCGGCGCCGGTGCCGGGCTCGCCGGTGAGCAGGGCGACGCGGAAGTGTGGGGCGAGGAGGCGGATCTGGGACCAGAGCCGGGCGAGGGCGCGACTGGGACCCACGAGGAGCTGGGTGCCGTCGTGGATCCCGGCAGCGGAACGGCGGGCGTTCGAGGGAGCGACAGAGGCGAATGGAAGCACGCGCGACGGAGAACTCATACGTTCTCTGTATCGGCGCGGCGGAGGAAAGCTTTAGCGAAGATATGGAGAAATGTGAAGGGCGGACCGGGTAGGTCCGCCCTGCGAGCGAGAGGGTCTGAAGATGTGGGTTTAGGCCGGGGAGGTGGCGCAGTAGGTGTCGAAGGCGCGGGTGAGTTCCTGGGCGATGGCGGGGGCGGTGGAGGTCTCGATGGCCGAGCGCTGCATGAGGTAGACGAGCTGGCCGTCGCGGAGGATAGCGATGGCGGGGGAGGTGGGGGGGTGGCCGCCGAAGTAGGAGCGGGCGCGCTCGGTGGCGTCGCGGTCCTGACCGGCGAAGACGGTGACGGCCTGGTCGGGTTTGGTGGCGTGGTTGAGGGCGAGACGGACGCCGGGGCGCATCTTGCCAGCGGCACAGCCGCAGATGGAGTTGACGACCAGCATGGTCGTTCCCGGCTGAGCGAGGGCGGCATCGACCTCTTCACTGGTGCGGGCTTCCTTGATGCCGGCGCGAGTGAGCTCTTCACGCATCGGGATGACCATAAGCTCTGGGTACATTTTTTACTCCTTGGCAAGAACTGCTACGGATTTGATTCTACGGCGCGGGACGGGATGCAGGGATTGCAGGTACCCCCCTCCCCCCGTACTTAATTGCGCAAAGTCTTCGGAACAGGGAACTTAGGTCCGGACTTAGGTGCACAGAGGTGTACTTGCGCTGCGCCTGGCGAGGGTGGGTTCCCGGTCCATCCCGCTGGACCTATTGTATCGGGTGCGTCAAGGGGGGAGGGCCTCCGGAGCGTTTGGAGGGGCGGCGGGGAGGGGGTCTTCGGAGGGGATAGAAGGGTGGGCGGGGGTGATGTAGGCTCAAGCCGTGACGATACGGGAAGAGGTCTCGCTGGCCGGGTATACGACGTTCGGGATCGGCGGGCCGGCGCGGTGGTTTGCCGAGGCGCGGACGGAAGAGGACGTGGCCGAGGCGGTCGGGTGGGCGGGGCGGAGGGGCCTGCCGCTGTTTGTGCTGGGGGGCGGGAGCAACCTGCTGGTGCCGGACGAGGGGTATGCGGGGGTGGTCGTGCTGATCGCGATCCGGGGGGTGGAGCGGGAGGGCTGCCGCTTCGACGTGGGGGCGGGGGAGCCGTGGGATCCGTTTGTGGACCGGACGCTGGAGGCGGGGTGCGCGGGAGTGGAGTGCCTGGCCGGGATTCCGGGGAGCGTGGGCGGGACGCCGGTGCAGAATGTGGGGGCGTACGGGCAGGAGGTGGCGGAGACGATCGTCTCGGTGCGGGCGCTGGACCGGAGGACGGGAGAGTTTGCGGAGATGAGCCGGGAGGCGTGCGGGTTCCGGTACCGCGAGAGCGTGTTCAATACGACCGAGCGCGGGCGGTACATTGTGACGCGGGTGCGGTTCGGGCTGCGGGAGGGAGGGGCGCCGACGCTGAGGTACCAGGATCTGCAGAGGGGGTTTGCGGGGGCGGTGCGCGCGCCGACGCTGGTGGAGGTGGCCGCCGCGGTGCGGGAGATTCGGCGCGGCAAGGGGATGCTGATCGTGGAAGGCGATCCGGACTGCCGGAGCGCGGGGTCGTTTTTTAAGAATCCGGTGGTGAGCGCGGCGGAGTTTGCGGCGGTGGCGCGCGCGGCCGGGCTGGGGGAGGCGGAGGTTCCGCACTGGCCGGCGGGCGCGGGACGGGTGAAGCTGCCGGCGGCGTGGCTGCTGGAGCGGGCGGGGTTTGTGAAGGGGTATGGCGAGGGGGCGGTGCGGGTGTCGTCGCGGCATACGCTGGCGCTGACGAACCGGGGAGGGGCGAGCTTTGCGGATGTGGCGCGGATGGAGCGCGAGATCGTAGGTGGGGTGGAGGGGCGGTTCGGGGTGCGGCTGGAGCGGGAGCCGGTGCTGCTGGGGTGAGTTGCTAGGATGAAGCCGTCCGCGCAGGCACGCGTTCCGACGGCGCAGACAGACACCTGATGGATCTTTCTGGAGGTTGTATGTCCCTGGTCTGCTCCTTTTTGCTTTCAATGCTGCTGTTGACCACGGCGGCGGCGGCGGCTCTGGGGCAGGCGGCGATGCGAGCGTGCGCTCCCGCGGCGCAACGGACGGATGATCCCGGTCCGGCCTGCTTTACGGCGAAGGAACAGATCGGGCAGCTGGCGCAGGCGAGCTACTTCTGGCATCTGTATACGTTTCCGAACAGGCCGGAGGCGGAAGCTGCCAAAGGGCCGCATTCGACGGTGGTGGAGTCGCTGGGGAAGGTTTGGCTGTTCACCATTGCGGAAGGGTCGTGGAAGCCGGCGACGGGGAGCTTCGTGGCCAAGCTGGGACCGCTGACCACGCAAGCGGGCGTGAACTACGAGGCGGTGTACATGGAGTCGATTTTCGCGCCGGGGATGACGGCGCCGCTGCATACGCATTCCGGGATGGAGGCGTTCTACACGCTGACGGGAGACACGTGCCTGGAGACGACGGAAGGGGTGAAGAACGCGCGCGGACCGGGGAACGTGGTGCTGGTGGAGGGTGGGCTCCCGATGCTGCTGATGGCGACGGGCAAGGAGAAACGGCGCGGGGTGGTGCTGATTCTGCATGACAGCACGAAGCCGCCGACGACGCTGAGCCCGGAGTGGACGCCGAAGGGGCTTTGCAAACCGTAGAGGCGGGATGGGAGCGGGTTCCTCGCTGCGCTGGGATGCGAAGGGCAAGCTGCAAGGGCAAAGGCAACTGCAAGGGCAACTGCGGAATACGGGGGTCCTTCGCTTCGCTCAGGATGACGGACGGGGAGGGTGGTGACGGGCGCGGGAGCGTGGTGAGGCCTTGGCGTGGTGACAGGGTGCGGGTGACGGCTGGCCGGTGGGGGTGGGATGTTGGTGTTTCGGGGGGCTAGAAGGCGAATTTGGCGTGGAACATGTGGGTGCGGTTGGAGGCGTTGTTTTGTGTGTAGAAGTTGGTCAGGGAGAGGGAGCGACCGAAGAGGGGGGAAGAGAGTACCCCGACCGGGATTCCGGGGTTCACGGTGTTGAAGATGTTGTCGACTTCTATGCCGAATTCGAGTTGAAAGGCGGGGTCGGGGAGGCGGGAGGGCTTGGCGGATGCCGGGGAGCCGGGCTGGGTGGGGGCGCCGGGTTTAGGGGA